>JAAZFK010000065.1 GCA_012511735.1 Clostridiaceae bacterium
ACTCACTTGTTTCCCTTTCGATCCAATAAAAAACGCCCGTCCCGGAACCTTTCCTAGGTTCCGGGACGAGCGCATATCTACGTCGTGTTACCACCCGGATTCGCCTGAATCTCACGATCCAAGCCTCAGAGAGTACCGTCATACTCCGGCGCTATCACGGGCGCACCCGTCAGGACCTAACTGTTTGCTCTTGCTCAGCCCTGCGGCTCAGGGGCCATGTTCGGCTTTCGGTCTCGTCCCGCTTCCACCTTACCGGGTTCTCTGTTCGACACCAGCCAGCTTACTCTTCCCATCACTGCCTTTGCGTTTTATTCAATTGTTTGCAAGTCTCTCACATAAAAATACGTCTGTCAAGCATCAAATAAAAATCCTAGCCGGCCCGTTTTCTTGCCCGCAAACCTACAACCGCCAGCAAGAGACCAAAGGTGAGAGCGATCAAGGGCAGGTAGTTGTAGGATTGTCCAACGGGAATATCCACTTCCTCCGTATTAATTGGCACAGTACTCATAGGCGATGTCTGAGCAGCCATTCGGGCGGCTGTCTGCATTGTGGTCGCGACAGTCGTATTTGCAGGTGTGCTTGCTGTGGTCACCGTTTCCGTCTCGGTGGGCTGGATTTCTTCAACCAAGAGATCGAAGCTGGCATAGCCCGCTTCAAACTCAAGGGTAAAATGATGAACTCCAAGTGCCAGTGTTTTCAGATAGGCTTCGTTTAAAATAATTTTTGTGGGAGATTCGCCTTTGAGTTCGAAATGGATCGGATTCACTTTTATACCCTCGTGACGGAGGATCCTGAAGGTCTCCCCTTCCGCTCCGATAAGCGCTTTTCTCTCTCCGCTGTCAATAAAGGGTTCAGGGCCCTCCAGAAGATCGTAGTATATCCTCTGCGGTGTAAACAGGTAGCTACCCTGATCCCATGCAATGTCCTCGCCTTCTGCCCCTCCATATACGTCCATAAGGTTATAACGCAGATCGAGTGAATCGTATTCAGCGGATCCGTCCAGGCGAACAGATTCCAGGAATCCATGGGCGCAATCCAGTTCTCTCAGCGAAGTAAGCCCCGCCATATCCAGATATCGGACGGTATTCCATCCACAGCTCAAGATTTCAAGTGAGGTCAAGCCGCCAAGATCCAATTGATGGAGGTTATTGTCACCGCAAGTAAGACGCTTCAGTCCCGGAAGATGATCCAGGTCCAGGCTTGTCAGATGATTGTGATCCACCAGAAGATTTTCGAGAGATCCAAGACCGTCTAGCTTTAACTCAGACAGAATGCAGGACATGCCATTCAAATCTTTCAGATTGGGAGTGCCGGACAGATCCAGTTTGTTGAGCTTCCCACATCCCATACAAATCAAGCCCTCCAGCGAACTCAGATTAGAAAGATGGAGGTCGGTCAGCAGCGGGTTATGGTCAACCATGAGCGTCACGAGTTGAGGCAGATCACTTGCGTTGATCCCTTCAACCAGACTCCGGGTGAGGGAAAACAGTTGCAGGCCATCAAGTCCGGCAAGTTCCACCATTCCCTCGCCATACCTGTTCAGACCGTTAATGAATATGACTTCTGCCCGATAGGGAACATCCATGCTCCAAGTCACCCGGTGCCAGCCGGACGGAGGCGTGTCAACGCCCATCTCCCAGAGATCCCATTCTCCCTCCTCTTCAAATCCAAATCCGTTGACCTCAATCATCCGGTTGATGGCCCGGACGTCCGAGGCGTGATAATCGCCGTAAGAGGTTTCCGCCCAAGTCTTGGCGGGCAGCATGATGACAGTCAGGATAAGGGCAAGCAAAAGTACAAGGCGGTTCAAGCGCTTCTTCATTTAATTTCTCCGCGGATAAAAAATCAATCAAGATCAGGCCAACTTAATTTAGACGAATGCACGATAGCTACCTATCGATCGAATCATATTCTCAGACAAATGTCAAAATCATTCAACGCTATCGATCCAATAAAAAAAGCGGGGATACCGACATCCCCGCCAAAATCGCAGATAATTATTTATTTTTATCCGGCCACTACCAAATTGACCAGACGGCCCGGCACATAAATCTCTTTGATCAGACGTTTGCCATCGATCTCAGGCGCGATCTGTTCATGCTGGCGCGCCAGCGAGATGGCCTCTTCCTTCCCCAGATCTCTGGGAATATCCACCCGGGCTTTGATCCTGCCATTGATCTGCAGGACGATCTCCACGGTGTCCTCAACGGTCTTGGCTTCATCGTAGGAAGGCCAGGCCTGGCCAGTGACAGTTCCGCCATAGGCATGTCTTTCCCAGATCTCCTCCGTGATGTGGGGCGCAAAGGGATTCAGGAGGATCAGGAAGGTTTTGAATTCCGCCTTGTTCACCCCGTCAAGCTCATAGAATTTATTGGTCAGGGTCATCAGCTGGGCCACCGCGGTGTTGCCTTTCAGGCTGTCGATGTCGCCCGTCACCTTCTTGATGGTCTGATGGATCAAGACCTCGACCTCAGGCCGATAGACCTCACCGCCCTTGACCTTGTCCTGCAGGGCCCAGACCCTGTCCAGGAAACGGGAACAGCCCTTGATGGAGGTGGTGCTCCATACAGCCGCTTTTTCAAAGTCACCGATAAAGACTTCATAAAGCCGCATGGTGTCGGCGCCATATGCTTTGACGATGTCGTCTGGATTGACCACGTTGCCGCGGGACTTGGACATTTTCTCGCCGCCCTCGCCCAGGATCATGCCATGGCTGGTACGGCGAAGGTAGGGTTCGGGTACCGGGACCAGGCCCTGGTCATAGAGGAACTGATGCCAGAAACGTGAATAGAGCAAGTGGAGGGTGGTATGTTCCATGCCCCCGTTGTACCAGTCAACCGGCATCCAGTAATCCAGGGCTTCCTTGGAGGCCAGCCCTGTCTCGCAGT
>JAAZFK010000066.1 GCA_012511735.1 Clostridiaceae bacterium
AAGATTTCGAAAATAAGATGTCTCAGGCCAAGCTCTTCATTCTCTGCAGCCCGCACAATCCCATCGGCCGGGTCTGGGAGAGGGAGGAGCTGGATCAGATGGCCCGGATTGCAGCCAAACATCAAGTGTTCGTCATTTCCGACGAAATTCATTGTGACTTCACCTTCGGAAGCAAGCATACGGTTTTCAGCGAGGTCGCCCGGCTACATCAAATACCTCACCTGATCGCCTTTTCCGCCAGCAAAACCTTTTCGCTCGCCGGCCTCTGTCTTGCCAGCATTGTCGTAGAAGAGGCAGACCACCGCGACCGTTTCCGGAAACAGGCCCGGATCGACGGGGTTCATACGCACAGCACCTTTGGTTTTGCGGCGGCTGAGGTCGCCTACACCCAGTGCGATGATTGGTATCAGGCCATGCTGTCCTATGTCTACGAGAATTACCTGGAGCTGAAAGCATTCGTCAGGCAAGAGATGCCGGATGTCACCGTTTTTGATCTCGAAGGCACCTACCTGGCCTGGCTTGGCTTCAGCTCAGTCTGCGGAGATCACGAGGAGCTGGAGCGCTGTATGATTGACCAATGCCTCTACCTGGATGAAGGACATATTTTCGGCCGGGAGGGGCAGGGTTTCGAACGGATCAACCTGGCTTGTCCGCGCAGGGTTCTACTGGCTGCCCTGAAACGGCTTAAAATTGTTTACGACCTTTTGAAAGAAGGTCAGAAGGGATGAAGTTTTCCGGCAAACGCGCGCTCTGGTGGTATCTGGTTCTGATTGCTCTTGGGGTCGCATGTGGTTTTACAATCTACGCCCTGGTGCTGGAACCCGGGATCGTAACAGCCGCAAGTGCCGGACTGATAGTCGTTGTTGCCCTTTTTGCCTTCTCCATTCAATTCCGAAATGAGCTGGTCCTGGAAGAAGAGAAGCTGCTCCTGAAATTCGGGCCTGTCACCAGGCGTATTCCCTATATCCAGATGCGATCCATCGAACGGACGAGAAACCCCATCTCTTCGACAGCGACCTCGCTCGACCGGATCGCCATTGAACTTATGAGTGGCGGGCTGTATCTGGTCTCGTCCACAGACAATGACCGTCTGATGGAAGAGCTTTACCTGCGCCGCAAAATGGCGCTTCGAGGAGATTGACATGGATCCTTACTTCATGATTGAACACGCGCATGAACTGGCAACCCCCCTGGGCAAGGTCGCCAGAAAGGGAGCGGAGATGAAGGATCTTCGACTCATTCCTGACGGCGCCGTCATCTGGCAGGGCGATACCATTGTCTTCACCGGCACAAGCCGGGAGGCAGGCAGCTGGTTAGACAAAACATTGAAGCCCGGCCAGAAGATCGAAGCAATCGATGCCTCAGGCTATACCCTGATCCCGGGCTTCGTCGATCCGCACACCCACTTCGTGTTTGGCGGCTACCGGGATGACGAGTTTAACAGCAGGCTTGCAGGCGCGTCCTACATGGAAATCATGGAAGCCGGCGGGGGCATTGCGGCAACCAACCGGGCCACCCAAACGGCCTCTCCTGAGGAACTCTACCAGTCCGGCTGGGACCGGCTTGAGCGGATGCTGGACCTGGGGATCACCACGGTGGAGGGTAAAACGGGATACGGCGAAGACACAGAGACGGAAGACAAAATGCTCCAGGTGATGGAGAGGCTCGACCGCGATCACCCGATCGATGTGGTCAAAACTTATATGGGCGCTCATGCCGTCCCTCCCCGTTTCCGGGGCAGGCCGGATGACTATGTGGATTACCTGATCAGGGAAGGGCTCCCCATGGCGGAGGGCCGGGCTGAATTTTGTGATGTGTTCACCGAGAAAAATGTATTCGAGCTGGACCAGTCGGAAAGACTCCTGGAGGCCGCCCGGCAGCGGGGCTTCAAATTGAAGATGCACGCTGATGAGATCGTTCCCCTGGGCGGTGCGGGACTGGCCGCCAAACTCAAGGCCACCAGCGCCGACCACCTGCTCAAAGCTTCAGACCATGATCTGTTGGCCATGCGTGATGCCGGGGTCATTGCCACTCTGCTCCCACTGACCGCCTTCAGCCTGAAAGAACCATACGCCAGAGGCCGCTTCATGATCGATCAGGGCCTGGCGGTCGCTCTGGGCACCGATCTCAATCCAGGCAGCTGCTATTCCCAATCCATCCCCCTCATGATCGCCCTGGCAACCATCTATATGGAACTGACCGTTGAGGAAGCTTTAACCGCCGTTACTCTCAACGCGGCAGCCGCCCTCGACCTGGCCGCCTCCAGGGGATCGCTGGAAGTGGGCAAGAAGGCCGACATGCTTTTGCTTGACTGCCCCAACCACGGTCATCTGTCCTACCATTTCGCCATGAATCTGGTGGAAGGCGTGATCAAGGACGGCGTCATGGTCCGGCGGCCCCCCACATTAACCGGAATGGCCCGCTAGCCCTTCTCCCACAGGATGTGCCGTCTGATCGCTTCGACCGCCACCCGGATGCCCCGCATGGTGTCGTGGCTTTCTGTATCATCCATACCCAGAGCCCGCCGCTCCTGATTCCAGATGGTGTTGAGGATGCAGGCCGCCTTGGCCCCCAACGATTGACAGACGATGTAGAGAGCCGCGCTCTCCATCTCCGAGGCCAGAGTACCCCCCTTGAGCCAGGCCTGCCACTTGTTTTGGAGTTCGTAGCTGACCGGCATGCGACCGGGCGAATGCTGTCCATAGAAAGAATCCTTACATTGAACCACCCCCGTGTGATAGCGGTAATCCCCAGCCTTGGCCGCATCAACCAGAAAGCCGGTCAGTTCAAAATCAGCGACAGCGGGGAACTCAATCGGCAGATATTCGCGCGAAGTCCCCTCCATCCGGATGGCGCCGGTCGCGATGACCAGATCTCCTCCCATCACCTCCAGATTCATGCCGCCACAGGTTCCGACACGGATAAAATTGCGGACACCCGTCATATAGAGTTCTTCAACTCCAATGGCCGTGGACGGTCCACCCATACCTGTTGACATGACCAGAACAGGTTCTCCTTCAAGGGTTCCCAGCCAGGTCGTATATTCACGATTCACACCTAAAAGACGTGGCTGATCCAGGAGCGCGGCGATTTTCTCGACACGGCCGGGATCGCCCGGCAAAATAGCGTATTTCGCCCCATGCGAATCGTCAAGTTGAATATGATAGAGCTTTTCCATTGATTTCTCCTCCGTCTTCATGATCCCTTCTGCTTGCGGCCCGCATAGGCGACCGCGATGTCCGCGGCGACCCGCGCGTTATTGAGCACCAGAGCGATGTTGGCCCGGAGGCTGTCACCCCCGGTAGCTGTTGACACACGTTCCAGGAGAAAGGGAGTCACGGCCTTGCCTGTAATCCCATTCTCGTCTGCTTCACGAAGCGCGTCTTCAATCGCCTGATTGATCAGGCCGGCATCCATGGCCGCCTCTTCCGGAATCGGATTGGCGATCACCATGCCACCGGGATAATCGAGGGCCCGGGACACCCGGTAGGCTTCTGCAATTGTACCCGCCTCATCGGCGTGACTGACAAGTTGGAAACCGCTTTCCCGGGTATAGAAGGCCGGCATCTCAAGCGTCCGATAACCGATGACCGGCACACCGCCGGTTTCAAGGTATTCGAGTGTCCGGCCGATATCCAGAATGGATTTGGCGCCGGAACATACGACCAGAACCGGTGTTTTTTGCAACTCGAGCAGATCTGCTGAGACATCCATGGTGTCCTGGCCCGCACGGTGTACACCGCCGATGCCGCCGGTCGCGAAAAATTGAATGCCGGCCAGATGAGCCGCAATCATGGTCCCCGCGACGGTTGTCGCGCCTGTCACCCCGGAAGCCAGCACCAGGGGCAGATCCCTGCGAGAAACCTTGGTGACCGACAGGCCTTCTTTGCCCAGTCTTTCAATCTCCTCAGCTGTCAGACCAACCTTGATTTTCCCGTCCATGACGGCGATGGTGGCCGGCATCGCCCCTTGTTGCCGGATGGCCTCCTCGACCGCCAGCGCTGTCTTGACGTTGTCGGGATAAGGCATGCCGTGAGAGATGATGGTCGATTCAAGGGCGACAACCGGCAAGTCCTCATTGACGGCTTCCTGAACGTCTTTGGAGATTTCAAGATAGTGATCCAGTCTTTTCATTTGATTACCTCGATTTTTACCTGCTCCAGACACCCCAGCAGGAGATCCAGTGAAAGGCGCGGATTGACCGCCTCGGTCGATTCCATGGTGATGGCCGCCGCCGCGGCGCCAAAACGCGCAATTTGTTCCAGTCCGTATCCTTCGACAGCCGCCCAGGCAAAGGCTGCCGCCATCGCGTCGCCGGCACCGGTTGTGTTGCCGTCATGAATTTCCCGCCTTGGACATACCCTGAGACAAGTGTTTTCATCTGCGAACAGCGCTCCGTCAACATCGAGCGATAAGCAGACCATATCGACCCCCCGCTCAAGGATCAGGCGGGCCGCGATCGACGCTTCTTCAAGTGATCTGACCGGTTCTCCGGTCAGCTGTGCCGCTTCGACGCGGTTGACTTTCAACCCCCGCAGGAAGGGCAGGATGGCCCTTAGCCGGCCGACCTTCGCGACGGAGACACCGTCGGCAAACAAGGGAGCTTGCCAGGCGGAGGCAAGCGCGTACAAGACATCTGCGGGTAAATTCGGTTCAAGGAAAGCGCCTTTACAGACTTTGGGATCGGATCCGCCCAGCGACAACCAGGGCTTCACCTCTTCGGCTGTCATGGTGTCAAAAATCGTCATGTCATTGATAGCTGCCACCATATCGCCTTGATCGTCGTGGATGGCCAGGTAACGGGATGTGGAGTAAGCTTTTCTGACAAGCGCGTGGGAGAGATCAATCCCACCTTCCCGCACTGAGTGAAAAAGCGACAAACCCGCCTCATCATCACCCCTGGCCGTTAAAAAAATAAGGCGTTGCCCCAGACGGGACATATCGCGGACGAGGTTAAAACCGACGCCACCCGGTCTTTCAAGGATTTTTCCGGGATTGGAATCATTCAGACGGAATAAACCGGACGGCCACGCCAGGCAATCGAGATTCAAACCTCCCGCGACAAGCCAGTAGCTGTCCCGCGCCCCGGTCATCATTCACTCCCGATGCAGATAGTCAAGATCGGAGGGGCCGAACGATTCCGGCAATAAGGCGCTCAAACTGGTTTCCCGATAGTCGTCCGGTGTCTTGGCTACCAAGACGATCATATCCCCGGCCGGAGCTATGAATTCCCGCAAGAACTGGCGACAGATCCCGCAAGGATAGGCATAGGCCATATCCTGCTCGTCTGAGCCCTCCTCGGATCCGACGACCGCGATGGCGACAAACTCCCTGGAACCCGAAGAAGCTGCCTTGACGGCTGCGGTCCTCTCCGCGCATATGGTCGCCCCGTAGGAGGCGTTTTCAATATTGGCACCTGTAAAAATCTCGCCATCTGATGTCAGAAGCGCCGCGCCAACCTGGAATCTGGAGTAAGGGGAATAGCTGTGCGACCTCGCCTCGAAAGCTTTTTTTACCAACTCCAGCTTCAATGTTTCCTCAATCATTTTTTCGGATACCTCTTTTCTGAAGTCGAACGGACTCGATCTAATCTTGGCAGAAAATCCCGCGAATCTTGGTTTATTTTAGCA
>JAAZFK010000067.1 GCA_012511735.1 Clostridiaceae bacterium
AAAAGACGGACTTTTCTCCACCGACCACCCGGCCGGGGTTATCCACTGCTATTCGGGCAGCAAGGAGACCCTGCCCCGGCTCCTGGAGCTGGGCTTCATGATCGGCTTTGACGGGCCACTCACTTTTAAAAACGCTAAAAAACCCCTGGAGGCCCTGTCAGCGGTGCCGGCCGACCGGCTGGTCCTGGAGACGGACGCCCCCTGGTTGGCGCCCGTGCCTTATCGGGGCAAACGCAATGAACCCTCCTACCTGCCCCTGATCGGGGACAAGGCCGCCCAGACACTGAAACTTGCGCGTGACGCGCTGGCTGAGCAAACAACAGCCAACGCGCTGAGGCTTTTCCGAATCAAGTAAAAACAAAAATCACAGTATCCCGATCAGGCGGCCAGGAGGCCGCCTGATTCTTTTTGCGTTTCAACAAAAAGTCCAAAGAGGGCACCACATAGCTCTAACCCCTGGCCCGGTCATCCCGCAGGCAACTTATCTTCAATCCAGGAGGGCGACACCATGACGCGATTGATTGAAGAGAAAGGGCCGGCCATACGCCTGGCCGCGGCCTTGCTGACCATCCTGCTCGTGATGAGCCTGATCGCAATCGGAACTGGATCGGGGGTCGAGGCCTACACGGCCTCTCAACGAAGTTCACTCAAAGCATCGGATATTCAGGTCTCGCGTGAGCGCCTGCTCAAGTCGGCCGCGGCTCATATCAAGCGGGGTCAGGCCCTTGGCTATGGCTACAGCCAGGTCATGACGGGGACCAGCTATGTTCCTCTGGCCAGCTTTACGGATGGTTTTTGTTGTGTCGATCTGGTGACCCATGTGGTCTATACGGCGACGGCCTCCATGATCAACAACCGTTACCATTCAATTGACCAGACGCTCGCCACCGCCCATGCCTTCAGTGCCAGTAACGGACTAGTCTTTGACACGCGCGCGGTGTCAACTCTGAGAAGCCAGCTGACCGCCATCCCCGCTCTTTATCAATCGCTGGGGAATAATGTCAATCCATCATCGCTCCAGCTGGGGGATATTGTCCTGACGGGCAACCGGGATGACAGTTCAGCCAACCACTGTGTTTTCGTGATCGGCAAGGTGACGGCCGCCGAGAATGCCTTTATGCAGATTCCCTCTTTCAACGCCAATACCAGTTATTTCCTGAATATGAGCAGTTCCTCGACCCGGGCCAGCTACCAGAGCGCCAGCCGGTTTAACACCTACTGGGACGCCAGCGATCCCAACAAGGGCTTCTACATCAAGCAGGTTTACCGGCCGCTCTACGACATTAAAGGACAGGATCTGGGCGGTTTCGCGCTGAAGAAGACAGACGCGTCCTCGGGCGCCGGCCTGACAGGGGCTGTTTTTCTATTGACCGGCCCCGACGGGTTCAGTCAAGAGTTCACCATGACTTCTTCGGAATACCAGTCGGGCAAGGTCTACAAGCCGGGCAGTTACACTTTGAAAGAGATCACTCCTCCCCACGGTTACCTTCTGGATTCGACCAGCCGCAGCCTGACCATCGGTTTCGATGAGATCAATCAGACCTACCACACAAGCCCCATAAAAAACACAGCGGACAAGGGCAAAGTCAAGATCATCAAGAAGGACGCAAACTCAGGAAGCACCATCAAGGGCGCCGTCTTCGATTTCTCTCAATCCGCTTCTTTTCCCTCCAATGCCACCTATCGTCTGACGACCGGCGCAGATGGTTCGGTGACCTCCCAGGACCTGATCCTGGGCCAGGGAACCACGGTTTACGTCCGGGAGCATTCGGTTCCGTCGCCCTACCTGCTTGACAGCTCGGTCAAACAAATCGCGCTCAAGCGGGGCCAGACGGTGACCTTGAATGTCCAAAACGCCAGGGCACAGGGCAGGATCGAAATCACCAAGGAAGGACAGGATAAAACCAAGATCAAAGGAGTCACTTTCAGTGTCAAGAACGCGTCAGGGACCACGGTCGCCACCCTGACCACGGGATCGGACGGCAAGGCGACGACATCAGCGCTTCCATTAGGCCGCTATACAGTGACGGAAACCGGAGTGCCGGCACCCTACCTCCTGAACTCAACACCCAAAACAGTCGATCTCTCTTACAAGAATC
>JAAZFK010000068.1 GCA_012511735.1 Clostridiaceae bacterium
ATGACTTCCCATCCCTTTCCTGGTGCTTTAGTTTACTGGCTTTTCTTGTTAAAGAAAAACCAGTAAACACCAGTCCATTATGGCAAGTCGCAGAATGCCCAACAAGCGTCGATTAAAGAACGCTTACCTTGCCTGCTCCTGTGATGGCAACATACATGGCGGCCACCTCCTTGAAGGGATATCCTATTACAACATAACAGTACTTAACAGGATAATAGAATTGCGCAAAATTACGCCATGAACATAGATGTCCAGGGCGTCACACAGATTCTATGCCGAGCTAACTCAGAAAGCCAGGATTACTCTCTTGACCTACAACAACTTGACTCGGTCATCGGATTCCTCCCCCAGAATGTGTCCAGAATTACGTCGGCAGTCTCATCTAAGACTTCATCTTGGTTCTACAAAATCTCATCTTTGGTCGAAGTCATCGTTACGTCAGTTGCAGTTGCGACAGCTTGGTGTCCTTGAAATTTCCCGCATTTGCGGTTACGCGAATTTCGTTCTGGGCATGGCCATCATGTTCGAATATTCTGGTTAGGAGTAGGAGCCGCCCCGACGGTTCCCTAGCATGTGATTCCAATGAGCTTCCCGGGCAACGGGCGGAGAGAAATCCTCTTTTTCGATGATTTTTGGCCGACCCCGTGTTCATCCTGAGCTGACCCGCTATGGCCGCTTCAAGAGGTCTCCGTCTCATAAGGAATGCCATTATTCACACACCATCTTCGGGCAATCTCACGGAAAGCCTCCAAGCGAAAAGCAAAGTAGCGGTCGGCAATCCCAAGCGCATTGATGGTGTCCTTTAAACGACGGAAAGGCTTTCGTCCCTTAAGAACGTTCAGGAGTCTTCTCCGCTGCTCCTCGTGGTCTGTGCCCAGGCTGAAGCGCTCCGTGATCTTGTACTCGTTGATGTCGTACTGATCGGGCAGGCAGACGTACCGGTCCCCTCTTTCAATTTCATCACTGAGATGTTCATCTTCATCACACCAGGCTTCGTCACCTTCCGTGGGAAGATTCACAATGGCGCCCGTTTCTTTGTTGAGAAATTGTTGCCAGCCGTCTGTGGTAGCTTCCAGGGCAAGGGCAAGGGTCTCAAGCTTAACGGGCAAGGCCTTCATGTGAGCTGCTCCGACCGGGTGATGATCTCGGATTTTTTTGCCTTCTGGTGCAGCTCGTCAAAAAAGGCCCTGGCACCATCGCCAAAGGAGAGGGGCATGGGTGCGAGGAGACTGTCGTAAATGAGCTTGTCCTTGAAAGGCAGAAGGACCGCCTCCACCATAACAGGAAGCGGCGACCGTACGACGCTGGACACGGGTTCACTGATCCCCTTGACACCGTACAGCCGGTCTACGCCCTCGCTGCTGGTTCCCAAAAAGATCGCATACTCGTCCTGATACTCGACGATCAGGAATTCGCCTTTTCGAAATTTCATCCGCCAGCTTCGCAAGAGGTCGACTTCCTCCTGGGGGAGCGGGATGTCGCGAATGTAGTGATCGATCAGGGAGGGGTTCTCCCAAAGAACCTGCCTCACTTGATAGATCAGTTTCTGGTCGGGATTATCGGGGTCAATTCCCTCTTGGGAGACCTCTTCCTGCCGGTCTACGAAGTTGAGCAAGCCCATCCAGGTTTTGTAAAACTCGAGACTTTCCGCCTCGCTAATCTGGGCGGAGCCCAAGGCTTCGTACCTGGCACAGCAATGTTTGTACTTCTGTCCGCTCCCGCAGGGACAAGGACTGTTGCGTCCTACCTTGGCTGCTTTTTGAAAGCGCGGCAAATCGGTGTCTTGATCAAGCCTATTTCCCATGAGGGCGTGCATTTCAGCAGGCGTGTGACCCTTATTCTCCCAGATGCGTGTGTTGTTTACGGCCTGCATCAGGAGATCAAAGAAATGTTCCAGCTGGCCCCGCTCAAAAAGCAAGTCATGTTTTTCCATGATAGGTCCCAGCTCGCTTATCCCGTCGCCAAACATCATATAGACTCTGATTTCGATGAAAGCGATCAAGGTCTCCACTGTGTCGCCAAAAGCACCCAAAAGGAAAAGCAAGACCTCCTCCCAATGGATGTTGTCAAGCAGATCGATGTCGCGGTAGCCAAGCAACTCCTCTTGATCCGGGATATAGAGGGGTTTGCCCGCCTGGTCCAGGATCAGATGGTCGGCGCCCTCAAAGTCATCGAAAAAGTCCGGATGGACCAGATAGTCTTTGTAAAAAGCGTAGTGGCCTTGCTTCAGAACCAAGGGCAGGAGGAGTACATAGACTTCCTCCGGATCCGTCTGAGCCTCATTTTGCCCGTTGAAAATCGTGACCAGATCTTCGCGTCTGACCGCCCCATAGAGGTTGACCGCGGCCAGGGCATAGGCATCGAGTTGAGCCCGCACCCCCGACCGGCCGTAAGGGCAGCGGACCCGATCCGCCTCCCGGTTGTATTGATCAAAAATGGTTTTCGCTTGGGTTTCAGTCATGCCTTTGGTCTCCTGCAAGAAGCTTCCTCAATACCATTAAAAGAGTGGGTCGAGGCGATCAGTTTATCGAGCTGTTGCAGCTCTTGACAGCCGGACTTTCTGTTCATTATCGCATAGGCCGGTTTCTTTCAGGCGCACGGCGCCTGCTCCTTCCCGGCTTTCTCCCCTGAACCGGACTCCCTCAAGGCAGCCTGCCCTCCTTGACCAAGGCGTCCAACCGTTTCAACAAGCGGAGCATGTAGCCATTTTGGAAAGAATCGATCAACTTATCTTCGAGGAGAGTGCTGGCCAAAAGATAAAGAAGAAGCGAAACGATGACCTCAAAGTCCTGGGTTTCCACCTCAAGCTCAAAGACATCCTCCAACTGGATCCCCTTCTCCTCGAGAATGTCAAGCCACTCGTAATCCCGCTCGAAGGCTTGTGCGATGGCGTGACAAAGGTCGTCACAGGCGTAGGAGACAACCAACTGATCAAAGCCACCATAGCCGCCATAAATCAGGTAATCCTCCGATAATGGCTCACCGTAGTACATAAACGAGGGCCCATAGTCTTCCAGTTCCGGGATATGCCGGAGGATTGCCTCATAGGGATGTTTCATCTAAGACCTCTTTCTTATCTTGCTTTTGTCCAAGAGGAAGACTCACTTCTCCGTTCACGCATGGGGAGCAGGTTTGCTTCTTGCTGGCGGGGGCTTCAATCCTTCAATCTCAATCAAGATAACACGAATGACCCGGGACCTCTCGGCCAGCGCTGTCCTGATTTATTCAACCTGGTCGCATGATTCCCTTTCGGGCCTGGCCCGCGCAACTGCCAACTTATCCAGCTCCTCTTGCATGGCATGGCGCCGCTTGTAGTCATGGCGCCAACCCCTAACGATTTTCTCCACGACCGGCGTCCCTCCCGGCATCCTTTTCATCTGCCGGAGCACAGCCACCAGTTCCCGGTAACGGTTCCGGCTGGAGGCCTGTTCGGCCATCTTTTGGATCTCCCGCTCATACTTCTCCAGGACCCGGTCCGGCTTAAAGGCGAGAAGTTCCTCCCTTTGCCTGTCCACCATGGCCAAACCCTCTTGCGCAACCGCCAGGTCAAGAAGCTCGTCCAAGAGCCCTTCTTCGGCCAAGATCCGTTCACGGGCATGAGGGCTTCGCAGTTGACCCAGGAGGCGGGTCCGGTGTTCCGGCCAGGCCTGCGGCCCATAGCCTTCCCGTAGTGCTCGGTAATGCTCAGCATTTTCAGGCTCAATGCGGGTAGCAAGACGCCAGACTGTCGCCAGGTAGGATTCCGTCTTCCCCTTGGCCCTGTAGAGACGGGCCAGTACCCGATAGCTCTCCACCGCGTAGGATCGCACCTCTTCTTCATCCAGCTTCAAACTCTCTTCCAGCAGGCTGATGGCTCGATCCAACTCCCCCCGGCCTTCACAGGCCTCTGCATAGGAGAGCCTGACCGGGGCATAGTGCCGGTGGGAAGAAGCGAAATCGCTGATGGCCCGCCAGGAGGCTGACTCCTTTTCCATCAGCTCCATTCGTTTCCTGTAAAGAGGACCCAGGATCCACCCCCTATAGGAGGTTTCGGGCACCTCACCTTTTTCCAGCCGCCGGATCCGCTCCTCAATCAGGTCCACCTTCAAGGGGAGGAAGGGTTCCCTATCAAAGCGAGAGTAGACAAACTCGTCAATGGTTTCAGTCAGATCGGGAAAGCTGCACGCCTCCGTGAGCTGGATCAAACCCTTCAGCAGGTAAAGTCCGTCTTCAGCATCCCCCTCTTCATCGATCAGTTGCCAGGCATACTCACAGTAAGCCAGCAATTCACCGTGGCTTTCGGATGATTGATCGAAATCAGCCAGCGTATGGAGGAGAAAGGATGAAAGGTCGAAAAGATCTTTGAAAAGTCCTCCCTTTCTCAAGGTGTCCATCCCCTGCATAAAGATCAATTGAACCTCATCGATCAGCTCCTGCGCATCCCACCAATCCCGCCAGCCAAAAAGCCGCTCATGCCGGTCGATTTGCCTTTGAATCCTGGATCGGTAGAAGTCAGCGGAAAGAGCTTCAGATGACGGCTTGAGTGCCGTCCAAAAACGGACGAGCCAGGATTCATCTTCGAGGAGGCTTTTTTTCAGAAATTCCCTTAAAAACGCTTCATCCGCCTCATCCACCAAATCACCTATCCCTTGAACATCGAGCGGCATCGGGGACAGATCTTGAGAAGCGCAAATCATGGTGGTCTTTTCATCGCCGACCTCATCGGACTCAAACTGGAAGAGGACCGCTGCCATGTGCTTGCAGGTGTACCCCTTGGCGGCATAGGGGCAGTCACAGCTCATATCGATGAGGTCACCCTCCTCGTAAACAAGCGACACCCGGTACATGTCGCTCCCCCTAACCAGCGCCTTGACCTCTTCACCATCAAGCACCACTTCCCGGACTCGACCCCCCTGGTAGTAGTCATAGCCCCGATCCAGGATCAGCTCATCAAACTGGTCTTCCCACTTCATACACTTATCCTCTCACCACTTGATCCTCAACAAGGCCGGACCGCTTGCAAACAGACTCATTATAGCCAACAGATCAGGAATCAGGGATCTGGCGAGGCGTGCCCCCGGATTCTTGAAAGCATGGGGGACAGTTCCTCAAAATAGCAGCAAGGTATGCAATAATACCCTGCATAAGCACATGCGCGCTCGACAAAACCTCAGGTGCCTCACCATCCTCCCACGTCATGGTTGAGCAGTTTGCTGCCCGCTTCACTGATCCGGCCAATTGCATCCTCATCGCTATGTTTGAAAATACCCTATATTGAATATTCTTACACCTTCATTTACCATGGCTGTAATATCATTCCCATCGGAGGGCTCGGTTATGAGAGTGATGAGGATAACTTTGTGTGTGCTTGTCATCTTCCTGCTATCCGCCGTCTTGTTGTCAGGATGCAAGGCTAAGAGAATTGGCCCCGAATGGGGGATCAGCAGACCAACATTTCCAAGACCTGAAGAAACCATTCTCCCTACAAAAGCAGAAGATCCACCTCAAGAACACGGGGGAGATGCTCTCTATAAGTCTGAGCAACAGGGTTTCTCTTTCCTTTATGACAGTGCCTATACGGTCGAGTGGAATGAACGGACCGGCGCCACCATCTATATTGAAAACCCGGGAGAAATACCCTATGTGCAGATCTACCGGGGGATCGGTGTGCAGGAGACCTTCGATAAGGATACTTATTTTGCTGATGTCATCGACTGGGTCACAAACGAATATGGTGACCGGCTGGTCTCGTCTGTCATCCTCGATTATTACGATCTGCCGGGCAAGCGATTCGAGGGGGGAGCCGCCATCCAATACACCGCTGACCATGGCATGGTAGAGATGCTTGTCCTGACCGAGGAAAAGCCTGACTCGGTCGTACAGTACATCTCCCGTTACTACGTGAATCAGGAAAAAGAGACTTTAAAGGCACTCAAAAAAGCGGTGAATTCCTATCAACAACAAGATGGTTTCCCCGGCAAGCTGGAAGAAGGCAGGCAGGGTGAAGCTCCGGGGCAGGGGCATCAGATTCGTCTCCTCCCTTATGACGGTGGCTATTTCTCCCTCATGCTGCCTGAAGGCTGGCAGTTATACATCATGGGGCAGTACAGCAGCTTCGGTTTTCGGGCTTGGGATCCCATGAACCCGGATTACGAGATCTTCTACTATGGAAGTATTGACCCTCTGAATAAAAGTTATGACAGCAAGGAAGTCTGGAAGGGTTACATCGGTTTTTACGGCTACCCTCAGGCAGAACAAAACGCAGACGCGCCTGTCGTGGATATCTATTCAGCATCCAGCCTCTTCTACACCTTTCGCGAACTCCAGGCCCTCTCGGATAAGCACGGGTTTGGCTTCAGTTTCCCCGCCTTGAGAGGCTTCGCGCCCCTGCAGACCATCCCCGTCCACACCGCCTTTGGCAACATCAGCACCGATGAAGCCCTCCTGTTCGCAAGTGTCACCGGTTCTCAGGGCGGTGACTGCAGAGGAAAATTCTACTCTTCCTTGCATTCCACCGGAACCACCTACGTCGGTGGTGTCGACATGAGCCCCGCCGGGGCGCTCAACGTCACCGGCGTCATCGCGCCGAAAGAGGCCTTCAAAGAGGTCGAAGGAATCTTGACTGAAGCGGTATCCAGCCTCCGCTTCTCCGACCAATACCTCCAGGATGGCGCTGACTATGCGCGAGCCGTCGGCCAGGCGGCCATGGCCGATAATGAAGCCCGATGGGCCGTCTTTGACGCATGCCTTCAGAACTGGCACTCCCAGTTCCTGGGCGATGACTGATAAAAAGCTACTCGACAAGAGAATCTCTTTTTCCAGCTGATGGACTGCGGAGGGCAGGGCAATGACCATTAAAAAAATAGTCTTATTTCTATTCACCCTTCTTTTGATTTCACTGCTCATGGGCGCCTGTCAATCAAAAGACGAAGAAACGGGCCTTCCCCGCTGGTCTTTCGGCGTGGAAGGCGCAGATATCAAGGTCTTCTCCACCTTTGACACCGCCAAGATGAAAAAAGTCAGCATGAAGGTGGAAAGAATAGAAGACGGGACTCTGGTGACAGATGAGGTCACCGGCATCCCCATGAAAGAAATCCTCGATTTCCTTGGGGTCTCCTCCTATTCATCCGTTACGGTGATCTCGAAAACCGGTTCCGAGGAGAACTATCTGCCTGACATCCTGGAGGATCCAGGTACCCTGCTGGTCGATGAGGTCAATGGCAAGTCGGTCTGGGATGAGACCACCGAAACGGTACAGCTTATTTCAGGGAAGCTTCCAGAGGCAAGATGGATCTGGCATGTGAAGACCTTGAAAGTCAATCCCTGATCGATGGCTCAGCTGACGATTCCTGTTTTTAGTGGAGGTCATGTGATATTCATCTCCTTTCATAGGTTCCGACTTACGTCGGGATCGGTTGTACCGCGACCATAAGATAAGAAGAGCTGCCAATCAAAAAAGAGCCCCCACAACCTCATTGCTGCAGGGGCCTCCTGGTGGAGACGAAGGGGATCGAACCCTCTACCTCTTGAATGCCATTCAAGCGCTCTCCCAAGTGAGCTACGTCCCCAGGACCTGAACTAAACTAGCACAGGAAATGGACGAATGTCAAGCAAAGCCACGGATGGTTACCATTTGGTAAGATGAACCTGTGATCACAATCAGGAGGTTTCCCATGGATTTCAAACAACTAGCATCTGACCGCTATTCCTGTCGCAGGCTGAGTGATAGAAAAGTAGATGAATCAACCGTCCGTCACCTGCTGGAAGTGCAAAGGCTGGCACCCACCGCTGCCAATAGACAACCACAGCGGATCTATGTCCTGGAAGGTGAGGATGCGGTCAAAACCATCGCCAAGGCCACCCACTATGATTTTGGCGCACGGCTTTTCTTCGTCGTCTGCTACGACAAAGACGAAAGCTGGAAAAGGAAATTTGACGGTTTTGACGGCGGCATTATGGATGCTGTCATCATTGGATGTCATTTGGATTTGGCTGTCGCGGCGGCTGGACTTGGTACCTGCTGGATCGCTCACTTCGACCCCGACGCCCTGCGTGATGCCATGGACCTACCTGACAACCATATCCCTGTGGCCATTTTCCCTATTGGTTACCCCGCTGAGGACGCGCGGCCTTCCCGGGCACATACCGATCGAAGGCCCCTTGATGATACGGTGATTGACCGCAGATGAGTGAAGTTCCCAGTCAAGACGAGGAGCGGCAGCCGGATTCAATCCGCTGTCAAACCAGCCAGGGTGGCATGAGCGCCCAGGAAAGGAAGAAGGCCAGCCTTGGTGTGGCTGTCACTGGCCTTCTGATGAACCTGTTGCTGGCCGCGGCCAAACTGATCGCGGGGGCCCTGTCAGGCAGTATCGCCATCTCGGCTGACGGCTGGAATAATCTTTCCGACTCCTTGAGTTCCGTTATCTCCATTGTCTCCATCCGGATGACCGTCAAGCCGGCGGATAGAAAGCACCCCTTCGGCTATGCCCGGTTCGAATACATCGCCTCATCCGTCATCGCCTTGGGCATGCTGACCGTAGCCCTTCAAATCGGTTACCGGTCTGTCCTGCGTATGATCGAGCCTGAGCCCTTGGAAACAGGTTATCTGGCTTTTGCGGCTCTTTTATTCTCCATCTTGGTCAAGCTGATCCAATATTTCTTCTACCGCAATAAGGGGCGAAAACTGGTCTCCACCGTCCTTATGGCGGCTTCCCGGGACAGCATGGCCGACGTTTACGCGACAAGCGGCGTCCTGATCGCAACTTTTCTTTACGCCTTCTTCGACATCAATGTAGACGGCCCTGCCGGCTTGGTCGTCAGCCTGCTGATCGCCTGGTCGGCTGTGGACATCATCAGGAAGACAGCCACCTTGCTGATCGGCGGCAAGCCTTCGACAGAACTGACTGCCCTGATCAGTGAGAAAATTCTGGCGGCGGATTCCCGGATCCGGGGGGTCCACGACCTGATCGTACACGATTACGGGCCGGGCAGTCTTTTTGCCACCGCCCACGTCGAACTGGACAGCCGGGAGAGCTTCACCGAAGCCCACCTGATCGTCGACTGTGTCGAACGCCTGCTCTTGCGTGAGTACGACATCCACTTACTCCTGCACGCCGATCCCTATTACGTGGACGACGCCGAGCACCATGCCTTGCATTCAAAGCTCAAGGAAATTGCCAGGGAGCTGGCGCCAGGCGCCGCCATTCACAGCCTCCACCTCTTCCTTACAGATAAAAAGGTCCGGGTGGCCTCCTTTGATGTCGGCGTGCCGGGAGAACTTCCCTTGAGTGAAGAGCAATTCTTCGAGGCCTTCCGGGACAAAATGAAAGCCTATGACAGCCAGTTGGTTTTATGGATTACGCTGGATCGCGAATACACCAGCGTCATCTCTGATGACCGGCCTGACCTTCTGGTAAAAGCCGGCCACGACTGAGCTTTTCCTTTTGTCA
>JAAZFK010000069.1 GCA_012511735.1 Clostridiaceae bacterium
GACACCATGCACATGGATCAGATCCTGGTGTCAGAGGCACTGAGGGATGAAGTATTACAGAATCCCCAAATGGAACTGATTGGAGACCCCGAAGAATTCAACTTCAACCAGGAAGGGAATTTATGGTAACCAGCCCACCCAATCGCGACAATAGAGAGGTTATGATCAATGAAACTATCGCTTGAGAGCATTACAGCAGGTCAATGGAAGGCTACCGATGTCCGCCTGCCCCAGTGGGACATGGCGGCCATGCGCGAGCGGACCCGCCGTCATCCCCTCTGGCTGCATTTCGGAGCCGGCAATATCTTCCGGGCGCTGATCGCTTGCCAACAGCAGGATCTGATCGACGAGGGGCACTGCGAGCGGGGAATCATTGTCGCGGAAACCTTCGATCCCGAAATCATTGAGAAAATTTACAAACCCCATGACGATCTTTCCGTTGCCGTCTTTATGCACCCGGACGGGCAGCTTGACAAACGATTGGTCGCCAGTGTGGCCGAAAGTGTGGAAACAGTGACCGACCCGGCAGGCTTCCTTCGGGTGAAAGAAATCTTTGAAGAACCGGGCTTACAGCTGGTGAGCTTCACCATCACGGAGAAGGGATACGCGCTGAAAGGAATCAGCGGCGATTGGTTGCCGGCAATCGCCAGGGACATGGAGGAGGGTCCTCAGTCTCCCCAGGGCGTAATTGCCATCGCTACAGCCGGTCTTTATTCCCGCTTCATCAATGACGCCGGCCCTCTGGCTCTTGTCAGCCTTGACAATTGCTCAAAAAATGGAGAAAAACTCGGTGAAGCAGTCACTACCATGGCCAGGGCCTGGCACGATGGTGGCTTTGTCTCCGCTGCCTTTCTTGATTACCTCGAAGACCCTGCCCGGATCAGCTTTCCCTGGAGCATGATTGATAAGATCACCCCTCAGCCGGACGCTTCGGTGCAGGGGCGGCTGTCTTCGATGGGTATCGAAGGCATGAAGAGCATCCGCACCTCAAAGAACACATTCATCGCTCCTTTCGTCAACGCGGAAGTTCCGGAATATCTGGTGATCGAGGACTCCTTCCCCAACGGCAGACCACCTTTGGAGAAAGCGGGAACGCTCTTCACCGACCGGCATAGCGTCGAGCAGGCCGAAAAGATGAAGGTGACCACTTGCCTCAATCCGCTCCACACAGCCCTTGCCATCATGGGCTGTCTGCTTGGCTATACCTCCATCGCAGATGAAATGGCAAATCCCCTTCTTCGTGAGCTTGTCGAGCGAATCGGCTATGACGAAGGACTACCGGTCGTGCCCGAATCGAAAATTCTTGATCCCCGACGTTTCATCAAAGAAGTGATCGAACAAAGGTTGCCCAATCCCTTCATCCCTGATACACCCCAGCGGATTGCCATCGACACCTCGCAAAAAATAGTGGTGCGATTCGGGGAAACAATCAAATCCTATGTGAAGCGGCCTGATCTGGATCCGGCATCCCTCAACTTCATTCCCCTCGTCATCGCTGTCTGGTTCCGCTATCTTCTGGGTCTTGACGACCAGCTGCAGGTCATGGAAATTGCCAGCGATCCCCTTGCGCCGGAACTTTCTGACAAGTTACAAGGGATCTCACCAAATGATCCTTCATCCTACCAGGGTGAATTAATACCTCTGCTCAAGAATGAAACGCTGTTCGGAAGCGATTTGACTGAAATCGGTCTGGCGGAAAAAATCGAAAACTACTTCATCGACATGCTACGGGGACCGGGAAGCATTGAAACCCTGCTTGAGAAATTGATCGCCCGCGCCAGGGAGGAAAAGTGAAAAAGATTTTGATCACGCCGCGGTCTTTTGCCAAACATTCGGATGACCCCCTCCATTTGCTCGAAGCGAGTGGATTCACTCCGGTTCGAAATCCTTTTGGGCAGATACTTACCAGGGAACAGATGATCGAATACATCCGTGATTGCGAGGGCGTCATCATCGGGATCGACCCCCTGGACAAGGAAGTGCTCGCTGCCGCAGGCAAACTAAGAGCCATCGCCAAGTACGGTGTCGGAACCGACAACATCGATCTGGACTACGCGCGGGAACGAGGTATTCCTGTCTCCATCACGGCAGGTGCCAATTCTGATGCTGTGGCCGATTTTGTTTTTGCTATGATCCTGACCCTGGCCAGGGATCTGATCGTCATCGATCGCAATTGTCGTGCGGGTAATTGGAAAAAGAGAACAGGACTCGATGTCTTTGGCAAGACGATGGGCATTGTTGGCCTTGGAGCCATCGGCAAAAAAGTGGCACAGCGGGCCATTGGATTCAGCATGAATCTTTACGCCTGTGACCAGCACTGGGACGAGGATTTTGCGCAACGCAACGGAATTAAACGAGCAACCGTCCATGAAATCTGCCGCGAGTGCGATTTCATCTCGCTTCACCTGCCCCTGACCGCTCAAACCCGCCATCTGATCGGATCCGAGGAACTGGCCATGATGAAAAACAACGCTATTTTGATCAACACCGCC
>JAAZFK010000010.1 GCA_012511735.1 Clostridiaceae bacterium
CCTTTTGCGGCAGGGAGCGGCTGGATGGTCCATTTGGAAAAAAGGGAAGATGTCAGCTTGCTGCTGGAACTCGATACCCTGGTCGATCTGATTATTCCCCGCGGTTCCAACGCTTTTGTCCGCTACGTCATGGACAATACGCGGATCCCGGTTCTGGGCCATGCTGATGGTCTCTGCAGCATCTATGTCGACCTGGACGCTGATCTGAACTCGGCGGTCAGGGTGGTGACGGACGCCAAGTGCCAGTACCCGGCAGCCTGCAACGCGGTTGAAACTGTGCTGGTTCACCGGGCCATCGCGCCTTTCTTCCTGCCGCTTCTCGAAGAATCCCTTCGACCCTTCCAGGTCAGGATCCACGGCGATCGGGGAACTTCCTCCCTGATCGACTGCGCCCCTGCCACGGAATCTTCATGGTCAAGCGAGTACCTTGATTACGAGCTTTCAATCAAGCTGGTCGATTCGGTCGACGAAGCGATCGCGCACATTGGCCGCTATGGGTCCGGCCATACAGACGCCATCCTGACCCAGACAGCATCGGTCGCCCGCCATTTCATGCGGGAGGTCGATTCTGCGGACGTCTTCTGGAACTGCAGCACCCGATTCGCTGACGGATTCAGGTTTGGCCTGGGCGCCGAAGTCGGTATCAGCACCCAAAAGATCCACGCGCGGGGGCCGGTAGGCCTGGACGGCCTGGTCACGGATAAATGGCTGCTCGAGGGTAAAGGGCAGCTGGTCGGTTCTTACGAAACGGGGCAGGCCCATTTCAGCCATCAGTCGCTCGACTTGGACGGACCTTCCATCCTTGACGGAGGCGACCGATGAGTCGAGATTTTTCACATGTCAGACGCATGGTGGTCAAGGTCGGGACCAATCTTTTAAGCAGCCCCGAGGGCATCAACACCCGGCAGCTTGAAATGGTTGTCAAAAATATCGTGGCAATGAAGGAGCGGGGTATTCAGGTTCTCCTGGTGTCCTCCGGCGCCATCGGTCTGGGCGCGCGTCTGCTGGGACGGTCAACGGCCGTCGAGCGGATCAGGCTTCGACAGGCCTGTGCCTCCATCGGCCAGCCGCTCCTGATGAGCCATTACCGGCTCGCCTTTAAAAAACATGGATTGGTTTGTGCCCAGGTGCTCTTGACCCGCTCGGACCTCAATGAGCGAAAGACCTTTGTCAATTTAAAAAACGCGGTGGAAACCCTCTTGGACCTGGGTGTCATCCCCATTTTCAACGAAAACGATGTAGTCAGTACGGCTGAGATCGGCACCGCCTTCGGCGACAACGATCGCATGAGTGCCTACGTGGCCAGCAAAATCGACGCCGACCTCCTGGTCATGCTCACCGATGTCGACGGTCTTTACACAACAAATCCGAAAAAAGACCGGGAGGGACACCGGATCAAGGAGATCGACAGGATTGACCAGTCTATCTTCAATTGTGCCGGTGAGGCTGGCAGTCTTTTCGCCAGCGGCGGCATGAAGACCAAAATCCAGGCGGCTCAGATTGCCTCCAAGGCAGGCTGCGCCACCCTGATCGCCAGCGGTTACGAGCCGGAGATCCTGACACGGATCATTTCGGGTGAGCAGGTGGGAACTCATCTCTGCGCGGACAGACGGCTGTCACAACGGACCCGGTGGATCCTCAACTCAAGCGCCAAGGGAGTCATTCACGTGGATCAAGGCGCCCTGCAGGCCTTACATAACCATAAGAGCCTGCTTCCTTCTGGAGTCCTGGCGGTCGAAGGCGTCTTCAAGGCGGGCGACGTCGTCCTGATCAATGACACCGCCAAAGCGGTTCCCTATTACAACAGTGTAGAGATTGAAGCCATGGCGGGCCATCAAAGTCAGGAGATCCCTGACCTGGTCGAGGAAGCCAGAAGTGACGTCATTTTCAGACCTGACGACATCGTCTTTTTAGACAAGGAGTAAACATGAAAACCATCGGATTGATCGGAACAGGCAACATCGGCTCTGCCATTGTGCGTTCGCTTGCCCCCCGTTCTCTTTTTACCATTCTGCTCAATGACATCAATCAGGAACGCAGCCTTGCCCTGGCGGAGGAGACCGGCAGCCGCTCCGTCTCTCTTGACCATTTACTTTCTGAAGCCGATCTGCTGGTCCTGGCAGTCAAACCCCAAGTCCTTCCCAGTCTTTACGGACGTCTGAGCCAGGCAAAAGACAAGGACTGGATCTCAACGGCGGCAGGTATCTCCCTTGCCACACTCGGTAAAAATCTAAGGTCGGCCTCCGTGGCCCGTATCATGCCCAACATCGCCGCCTCAGTCGGCAAATCATTCACCGCCCTTGCCTTCAGTCCACAGGCAAGTGAATCCTTCAAGCGCGAAGCTGAAACCCTGGTAACCTCTTTTGGCCAGGTTTTTCACCTGGATGAAAATCTCTTCAGCGCCTTTACCGCCTTGTCGGGTTCGGCCATCGCCACGGTCTTTCAGTTTCTGAACGGTCTGGCGCTTGCCGGAGTCCGGGAAGGTTTTACTTATGAATCGGCTCTGCGGATTGTCAGCGCTACCTGTCTCAGCGCCGTCGGTGTCCTGGAAGAGTCGGGTCTCCACCCCGAGGCCCTGGTCAATCAGGTCTGCTCACCCGCGGGGACCGCGATTGAATCCATGGTTCTGCTGGAGAACAGGTGCTTCAAAGGCACCCTGATCGATTCTGTTCACGCGGCCTGCTTGCGGTCTAAAGAGCTGGAGGTCGGGTCAGACTGACTCCAAGACCTTCTTGAACTGGGTTTCATAGAGTTCTTTATAGATCCCGTCGTTTTCCAATAATTCCTGATGATGTCCGGCCTCCACGATACGCCCTTCATGAAGGACCAGGATCTGGTCGGCCGCCATGACGGTGGATAGCCGGTGGGCAATCACCAGGCTGGTCCTGCCCTTCAGGAGAGGTTCGATGGCTTCCTGGATCAGGTTCTCCGTAATCGAGTCCAGCGAAGAGGTCGCCTCGTCAAAAATAATGATACGGGGATCTTTGAGGATGACCCGGGCGATGGACAACCTTTGTTTCTCCCCTCCCGACAGCTTGACGCCCCGGTTGCCGACCAGGGTATCAAGACCCTGGGGCAAAGACTCCACCAGTGAATAGATGTTGGCCTCCTTACAGGCATGGATCAGCTGGGCTTCCGTCGCGTCGCCCCGGGCGTAAAGCAGATTATCCCGTATGCTGCCGTTGAAGAGGTAGGCCTCCTGGGTCACCATGCCGATCTGTTGCCTCAGGTAGGTAAGATCTAGGTCGCGGACGTCCAACCCGTCGATGGTGACTGAACCGTCCGTGACATCGTAAAGCCGCATGACCAGATTGGTGATAGTAGTCTTGCCTGATCCTGAAGGTCCCACAATGGCTGTCATATTCCTGGCGGGGACCACAAAGGAAACATCCTTGAGGATGGTCTTGTCAGGATTGAAGCTGAAGTTGACCTGGTCGAAGGCCAGCACACCGGTCATGGAAGTGGGGATAATCGCGTCCTTCTTGTTTTTAATTTCCACCGGCATATCCAGGTAATCAAAGATGCGGGTGAAAAGGGCCATGGCCCGGGAGAAGTCCACCGGGACACTCAACAGGGCACTGACCGGCCGGTACATGCGGGTCAGCAAGGTGACCATGACCGTGACATCTCCCACGGTCAGGTTGGTATTGCCCTGCTTGAGGATCAGGATGCCCCCGATCAGGTAGATCAGCATGGGACCCAGGTTGGTAAAGGTCCCGATGGCCATGCGAAACCAGCGGCCTGCCATGGCTTCCTTGACAGACAGCTTCCTGATCTGTTCGTTGACCCGGGCGTATTTTTCGTATTCCTCTTCTTCCTTGGTAAAAATTTTGACAAGTTGCTGGCCGCTCACGGACATGGTTTCGTTGAGCTGCTGATTGGCTTCATCGTGTTTCTCCTGGGATTCCATGGTCAGCTTCCACCGCCTTTTGCCCACCGATTTGGTCGGCAGGATGAAAAGGGGCAGGATGGCGATCCCCACCAGAGCCAGCAGCCAGTTCTTCTGCACCATGGCGATGATGGAGGCAGCCAGCATGGCCACATTGGAGACCGTCCGGGTCAGGGTGCCTGAAATTACACCCTGGACTCCTCCGATGTCCCCCGTCATCCGCGTGATGATATCCCCTTGCTTGTTGACGGTAAAAAAGCGCTGGGACATCTGCTGCAGGTGGGCGTACATGCTGTTTTTCATGTCCTGCACGATGTGCTGGGAGACGCTGGTATTCAGGTAGTTTTCCAGGAGTCCAAGCAGACTGGACGCCACCATCACCCCCGCCGCCACGATGACCAACAAGACCAGGAGTCCGAAGTCACCCCCGATGAAGCCGTCATCGATCATACGGCCTGTCAGAATGGAGGGAAAGACATCCAAAACAGCCGCCACCACAATGGTGAGCAGTGACAAGGCCAGTCTCGGCCAATACGGCCCCAGGTAAAAGAAGATTCTGGCCAGCAGCTTCTTGGTTACCTTGGGCCGGTTTTGCTTTTCTTCCTCGGTCTCAAACCGAAAGCCCCGACCTCCCCTGCCGATCATTCCGCACCTCCTTTCACGGCTTCAAAAAAAGCAATCAATTTCTCAGCCAACTCAGCGAAGGTTTGGTGTTCTTCCTCGGTTAAGGCCTCTTCGAGTTTTTTACTCCAAGCCAGCCGGTTCTCCCGGTCCCTGTCAAG
>JAAZFK010000070.1 GCA_012511735.1 Clostridiaceae bacterium
AAGTCCGTGTTCGAAAACGGTAAGTTGCGCCACATCGCATATTGCGAAAAAAGTGGAAATACTGCTCGCAAACCAAAAGACTTGATGTAAAATAGAATAATCACTTTAATTCTGGATGAACCTGTAACTCGCAGGTTCATCAGGAGTTACGCATCAAACGACTGTAAATGAATACTAACTAATTGCAAGACAAAAATTCAAGCAAGACGAAAGTTGTCGAAAAAATCCCATTTTTGGAATGATGGCGCGTTTCTTCTTGCTTTTGTTTCGTACAGGTATTAAGCTTGACTTAATACAGGAGATGTCATGCCTACATTGCCAACGTGGGTCCTCAAGTACAAGACCAAGGGAATCTACGTGAAGAAGACCAAGAACGGGTATGCGCTGTACCGTGGCCACTCCGAGCGAGTCGAGGGCAAGGCATACCCGGTGTTCCGCTGCGACGAGTACCTTGGCATCGTCACCGAGAAGGACGGGCTTGTTCCCTCGAGGCCTCCGGTCAAGGGGGATGTCCGAGTGCTGCGCTACGGGCTCTGCCAGGTTGCCCAGGCCAGCTGCAGCGTGCTCAGAAAGAACCCCAGACGACTAGATCTGGATGCAGACACCCTCTATGTGAGAGCCGTCCTTGGCTTTGAGGGAAGAGAAAGCCAGGCTGGATATGAGGGGAGCTGGCTGTCCATCCTGTTTCCGGGGTTGGACTTGGACAGGGGCTTGGGCGAACGGGAAGCGCAGTTCCTTCCGAACCTGAGGCGTCAAGTGGTGTCGAAGCTTGAAGACAGTTTCGGGCCCGACGGGCGGCAGCTGCTGTCGTTGTGCGCCGACTTGTATGCGGTGCATGTGAACGGGCGCTGGCATCTTTCTGGCTTGAGCGAGCCGCTGAGGCGGCTGGCGTCGAGGCATTCGGTTTCGTTGGAGCTGGGAGGCAGACATGGAATTTGAGACGCTGAGGATGCAGATTGCGGATTTTCAGGGGTCGCATACAGTCAGGATCAAGGAAGTGGGCGGCGAGGGGCAGGTGCGGGTGCTCAAGAAGATCCTGAAGCTACTCGCGGGGGTGTCCGACGCACGGGTGCAGGGGCGCATCACCTACCCGCTGGGGGACTTGGTGCTCATGCTCTTTCTTGCCACGCTGGCCGATTCGGACAGCTGCCTGGGAACCGTGGATTTCTGGAGCCACAACGCCAGGCTCTACAAACGCCTGTTCGGTCGTGAGACGATCCCGAGCCATGACACCTTTCGCAGGGTGCTGGCGATCATCAGGCCCGAGGACCTGAACAGGATGCTGGTGGGCATACTGGCCAAATCGGATACGGCGATCAGGAAGGCCCTGAAGTTGCCGAGCCCTGTGAAAAAGATCGTATCGGTGGACGGCAAGCAGCTGCGGGGCACCGGGCGCAAGGCCGATACGGAGGAGGAGGTGAAGGATCTGCAGATCCTCAACGTCTATGAGCAGGATTCGGAGACGTGCCTCTACAGCGAGGCGATTGAATCGAAGACCAACGAGATACCGCATGCCCAAGACATCCTGACGAGGATGAACCTCACCGATACGGTGGTCACCTTCGACGCCATGCACCTGCAGACCAAGACCGTAGGCATCATCGTCGATGGGAAGGGCGACTATGTGGGAGGGCTGAAGGGCAACCAAGGCAAGGCCTCGGAATTCGCCAGAACCCTGTTCACCCAAGAGAACCTGGAGAAGCTGATGGTAGTCGACGGCTGCCACCACACGACCAGCGAGATCAGCCACAACCAGCTCGAGCAACGATCCTTCTTTCTCTACCCGCTGAGCCAGAGCGAGAAAAAGGGTCTGTTCGCAGACTGGAAGAAGGCGCACGCACTGGTGTGCATGTCCAAGCACATGGTCCACAATGTCACCGGAAAACAGACGGACGAGGTACGCTACTACCTTACCAGCCTCAAGGATGTCGCCGATGCGGCGCATTGCATACGGTCCCACTGGAAAATTGAGAACTCCCTGCATTGGAACCTGGATACCGTTTTCCACGAGGATGACATGACCCTCAGCGACCGCGGTGCCGCCCTCAACCAGAGCATTCTGAACAAGGCGTGTCTGGCGCTGTATGCGAAGATGGGCAACCTCATCGGGGGAACACAGAAAATTAGCAAGAAAAGGCTGAGGAAAATATTCGGCTGGGACTTCAGCGGGGCGATGTCTCAGGCCCTTGCCCTGATGGACCCTCCCACCTTCGCCAGATCCGTGGAGATCATTCCTAGAAAGACCAAGTAGACGGCAAACCACCCGGAATGCTCGGTTGAGGAGGTACCCGTTGAAAAACGGGAATCTCGGCGCGCCATCGAGTATCATGGTTGCCAAAATTTCTCAGGATTTCTCTGAACATGGCATGGTCTCTGGCTCATCTACATCATTCAAATGCCTGAGACACCTTCTCGGTCCTTGTTACTGAATTTGATGCGTACGTCCTGCTTATTTTGGTGAGTTTGAAAAAAAAGACTTTTCAAGTGAAGGAAAGCATGTAATAATTCTATTCGATGGTTGCTCTGGCGTAGGGCGGAAGCTACGCTGGGATGCATGGACATAAGGTCGCTCCTTA
>JAAZFK010000071.1 GCA_012511735.1 Clostridiaceae bacterium
ACCTGCTTGATGATCCGCCAAAAGCCGACCATGACCAGGATCCCGACACCGATTGAGACAACGATGACCATCTGCCATTTGGTGATGGAGGCGCTGGTCAATTGTTGGACCTGGGATGCCAGGATTTGAAGGTCGGGCTCTGCGACTGAGATCAAAAAGCCCAGAAGCAGGCCGCCTGCCAGCAGTAAGGGGAGTTTGCCCGTATTGACCAGGACACGTCCGCTGTGCCGGCCGATTGGAGTAGCGCCCAGGTCGACACCGACCAGGAAAACTGACAAGCCTGTCAGAACGAGGAAAGCACCGAGGAGGAACTGTCCAATTTGCATGCCGGTCAGGGGGGTAACTGAGAAATGCAGGATGACAACAAATAATGTAACCGGTAGGACGGATGCCAGCACCTCTTTCATTTTTTCTGTGAAGATCCTCATGTTTGCTCCCTAAAGTAAAGTCTTACCCATTCTAACGGAAAGGGGGAAAAATTGCCTTGTGTCATAAAAGCGATTAATCGTGGCGCGAGGGCTTTTGTATTGACAGAAAAAGCGCCATCAGGTACGATACAGGCTGCGCGCCTGCGTAGCTCAGCTGGTAGAGCAGCCGCCTTGTAAGCGGCAGGTCGGGAGTTCGAATCTGTCCGCAGGCTCCATGAAACCGCCCGAGATCTCCATAATCCCGGGCGGTTTTTTGATTTCAGGAATGATGGACTGCCCGCTCACCGCCCACCATCTTGGGCCGATACATGAGCGAGGTCACACGTGCCTGGCCTATGTAAGTGATGGAGAGTCTGACAGGCCGTTGAACGAAGCGGACATGCATGCCGATCGCAGTGTCACCGATGTCCATCCCCAGGGAAGCTTCGATGTGTTCAACCATGACGGGATCTTCAAAAGCCGCGTAAGCGGCCATGGAACAGGCGCCCCCCGCGTGCAGTTGTGGGATCACGTTGACCTCTTCGAGGTCATCCCGGAGCATAATGGCCCGTTCCACGACCAGGGCCCGGTTGATGTGTTCACAGCCCTGGACGGCCAGGTGGAGCTTATGACGTTGGATGACGGGGAGGATGGCCTGGATAATGGCCTGGCCCACCTCCTGGCTTGAAGCCTTGCCTATAGCCGCTCCCACTACCTCACTACTGCTGCAGCCCAATACAAAGAGATCGCCCTCCCTGGTGTAACGGGCTTCCCGGATTAAGGCCTCGGCCGCTTCTTCAACTTGCCTTCTTATCAGCTCCATGGTAACTGGTTGCACATCCATCTTTGGTTCTCCCTTAAATGCTTTCCTCGGACAGGAAGCCGAGGTTGCGTAACAAAAAGGTCGTGGTTATCTCAACCACTTGCTGGACGGGTTCTTTCATGCCGGTGCTGATCCAATGCTCGATGATTCCCTTTGTACCGTTCAAGGCAAAGGCATAATAATACTCCACCTGATCTGCCTCCTGATCCGGCTGGAGCTCGGCCATGCGCTGGGCCAGCACATGATGACCTGTGGACCAGATCTTCTCCAAAAAAGTACTGGCTGGGTTGTTAAGCAAAACGGCGCTTAACTGTGGATTATCTTTTATGAAGATAAACACTTCCTTAAGGGCTGGTAAGGTGGGCGTTCCCTTATCATCAAACTCGATGTGAAAAAGACCCCGGTCTCCAGCCATGCTTCGGTGAATGATTTGCTCAAATTGCATGTAGACGTTGTTCTCCATCTGGGCGAACAAGTCGTTGATGTTGTGGTAATGCAAGTAAAACGTGGTGCGGCTGACATCGGCGACAGTCGTCAATTCCTTGATTGTGATATCGTCAAGAGATTTCTCAAGTAAGAGTTCCACCAGCCCCTGCTGGAGCGCAATGGCAGTACGTCGGCTGCGCCTGTCGCCCCCTCGCGGCCGGATCATGATTTTTTGCGGGATCTCGTGGCTGTGCCTTTCTTTCCCGATTGTGAGGGATGGTTCTTTTACCACCTTGCCGTGATCTCCCTGGCTTGCTTGCCGATTCTGAAATATTGTGTTTCTTTGTGACAATCGTAACACAATCTTGACAATGATTCGACATGTGTCGACTATTTGACATTTGTACGATATCCGTTACTTGCAGCTCCACTTATCAAGTCTTTATACTCGGATGTGAAGGGTCGTAATAGCTGAGCAAACAGCCTTTCGCGCAAGGAGTATACATGAAAAAAATGGCAGAATTCACCATTCGATTCAAGGGTGCCGTCCTGGTGCTCTTTATTATACTCCTGGCGGTAAGCGGTTTTTTCGCGACCAAAGTCAAAACCAACTATGACATATTCTCCTATGTTCCCAAAGAAGCCGCCTCAACCAAAGCGGTTGATGCCATGTTGGAAGAATTTGAACAAGCCATACCTAATGTGGAAATTGGCGTTCATGTGCAATCGATCTCCGACGCGCTCAAAGTAAAAAAGACCTTCGAAGAGCTCCCCTATGTATCGGAAGTGCTTTGGCTCGATGATCAGGTGGATCTCGCGACCCCGCTTGACCTGTTGGATCAAAAAGTGGTCGATGGATTCTACAGGGACGGGATGGCGCTCTTCCACGCCACAGTGGACGAAGATTCGCAAGCCATTGATATTGTCGCTGAGTTGCAGGAGATGGCCGGGCCGGAAGGTGCGGTCAGGGGCCAAATCGTTGAGCTGGCCAATATGCAGCGGGGGGTTACAGTTGAGGTTGGTCGTATTGCCGCCATCGCCGTCCCCATCGCTTTTGTCATACTGCTTATCGCGACACAGTCCTGGTTTGAGCCGGTGCTCTTCATGGTTGCCATTCTTGTGGGTGTTGTGCTTAACATGGGGTCCAATGTTATATTCGACGATGTTTCCTTCATCACCCAGGCGGTCGCGGCCATCCTCCAGCTGGCGGTGTCCATGGACTATGCCATCTTCCTGCTTCATCGGTTCGGCGATTATCGTAAGGAAGGCCATTCGATTGAGGAGGCCATGAAGCGCGCCATTGTCAAGAGCTTCTCTCCCATCTCGTCATCAGCCCTGACCACCTTCTTTGGTTTTCTCACCTTGATCTTCATGCGGTTTAGGGTGGGCCCCGATATGGGTATAGTGCTGGCCAAGGGGATTGTGTTCAGCCTCTTCAGTGTATTCTTCCTTCTGCCTGTCTTGACTGTCTTTACTTATAAGATTATCGACAGGACCACCCATCGCTCTCTTTTGCCCTCATTCAAGTGGTTCAGTCGGTTGGTCGTCCGTATCGGCATCCCTGTCCTGATCATCGCTGCGCTCGTCGCGGTACCCGCTTACATGGGTCAACGATCCAACGACTTCCTTTATGGAGCACAAACCTTTCCCAAGGGATCTCGCGAGGCTCGTGACTTCGATCGCTTGAACCAACAATTCGGCGAGAATGTTCAGATGGTCCTTCTGGTGCCTAAAGGCGAGTGGGCCACCGAAGAAAAGCTGGCTGAAGATCTGCTTGATCTTGACGAGATGAAGTCGGTCGTCGGCTATGTGACCCAGGTGGGGACAGGTGTTCCGCATGATCTTCTACCTGATCGTGTTTTGTCGCAATTGATCTCGGATCACTACAGTCGCATGATCTTGATCGCGAAGTCGCCGGCAGAAAGTCCTGAAACATATGAACTGGCGGAAAAAGTCCGGGACATGGTGGATCAAGCCTATCCTGAAGGGGAGACCCATCTGGCAGGCGCCAACTTTGTTCTGCTTGACATGAGGACCACTATTAATCAGGACCTGATTATTGTGAACGGCCTGGCTATCCTGGCCATTGCTCTGGTCATTATGATCGCGTTCCGTTCATTGGCTCTGCCCCTGCTTCTGGTCTTCACCATTGAGCTATCCATCTGGATCAACCTGGCCATTCCCTACCTGACTCAAGCCCCCCTCAACTTCATCGGCTATCTGATCGTCAGTACGGTTCAGCTTGGAGCCACGGTTGACTACGGCATCCTGATGGCTCAGCACTACCTGGATCACAGACAGCTCTTGAACCGTAAAGACGCAACAAAGAAAACAATCCAAACGGTGGCGGGATCCATCATACCGCCTGCCCTTATTCTTGCGGCGGCCGGCTTCACGCTCTCCGCTATTTCCAGCATCTCGGTCGTATCGGAACTGGGACTCGTCCTTGGCAGAGGTGCCTTGATTTCTCTTGCCATGGTACTCTTCCTGCTTCCTAATCTGCTCAGACTGTTCGACCGCTTCATCGAGAAGACAACCTGGAAGCTGACCATGAAACCTGACCGGCACACCTATCGCCGCAAATCCGGTGATCAGTTGCTTGAACAGATAAACTTAGAAAGGTAAGCAAATGTTTGCTAAATCATTGAAAAAAAAGACTCGCAACACCTGGATGAAAGGAGCTAAAACGATCACAACTTTCATCCTGGTAGCAGTGCTCCTGACTCTGATTCCCGGCGTTGTCAAAGCAGACAAGTCAAAGGATCTGGTCATGTTGGCCAATGGGAGCGCGAGCAAACGGGAGGTGGTCTTCGCCAAGCTCGACGCGTCAGGTCAAGTGGAGCAAATTTACGTCGTCAACCACTTCCATCCGCAAAAAAAAGTGAATTTGATTGACTACGGTGATTATGAGAGTGTGACTCAGCTGACCGGTGAGACTGCTCCTGTCTTGTCCGGCAGCCAGATCGACATCAAGGACGTTGAAGGTCATTACTATTATCAAGGTAATCTCAAATCCAGGGAACTGCCTTGGACCTTCGACATCATCTACCGCTTGGACGGCATTGCCAGGACGGTCGATTCACTGTCCGGCGTCAAGGGGAAGTTGGAAATCAACCTGGGCATCAAACAAAATGGTCTGGTAGATACTTCTTTCATCGACCAGTACGCGCTTCAGATCAGTATCCCGATCGATCCTGACAGGGCGGTCCTTCTGGGAGCCAGTCAGGGTGGCGTTGTTTCCTATGCCGGCTCGACCCATCAACTGACTTATATTGTCCTTCCCGGTAGCGAGACTGTGATCAAGGTTCTTCTGGATGTTGAAGATTTCGCCATGGATCAGATAGTGATCGCAGGTGTCCCGCTTTCATTTGATATGGATTTGTCCGAACTGGAGTCGGAATTGGATCCTCTGGAGGAATTAACGGACGGTATCGCCCAGCTCAATAAGGGCGCCCAACGGCTTAATGAGGGCTACAAAGAACTCTTGCAAGGTTATCAGGTCCTGATTGACGGAAGCCAACAGCTGACGGCTGGCGGAAAAGAACTGAAATCAGGAAGCAGCCAGATCAAAGATGGCCTGAATGACTATGCGGCAGGCATTTCTCAATACGCTGAAGGCGTCAAGGATCTGTCCTCCGGCTACGGACAATTTGACCAGGGCCTTCAAGATTTGCGATCCGGAGCCAGCACCCTCTACCAGCAGGGACAGGGCCTGAAGAAGGGTTCGGCTGACGTGCTGGCCGGACTGAACGCCATTGTGAATCAGTTGCCCGAGGATTTATCAGGTTTTGAGTTTTCGAAAGAACAATTGGACCAGCTTGACGAGTTGTTACAAGGAGCGGGTTTATTGAAAAACAATCTGCCTGAACTTCAAGCAGGAGCGTCGCAGCTGGCATTCGGACTCAATAAAATTAAGGTTGAATTGGATGAAATACCAGCAGGTGCGAACATCCCAGATCTCGATCAGGCACAATGGCTCCACAATCTGACTGAAAAATTGGGGTTGACGCAAGAGCAGGCTGGACAGCTTGTCGGAACCTTGGTCTTGGCTTCATCCTATCAGCAGATAATCGATCAGATCCCTGCCTTTGCAGGAGGTGCAACCTCGCTTAGTAAAGGGATAGATGATCTTGTCATGGGCTTCAATGGCTATGTAGACAATGGCGTTTATCATGCCGGCCTCTACGATGGCCTTGAGGTGCTGGTTAACCAGATCAAATCCATGGCGGCGGGATCCGGGGCTTTGCTTGAAGATTTCGGTCAGCTGGCATCCGGTCTGGTTGAAATGAGGGATGGTTATGCTGAACTCCACTACGGTTTAGGACTCTATGTCAACGACGGGGTCGGAGGAATCGTGACAGGTCTTGGGGGCGACAAGAATCAACCGGGCCTTGTGGGGGCTTCCTCCGAGGTCAGGCAAGGCTTGGATCAGCTTGGCTCAGGCGGTGCTGCCCTGGGTCAGGCGGGAACTGAGCTGGGCGCCGGTATGTCGGAGTTGAACAAAGGGATCGCCAACTACGTGGATGGGGTCTCCGGCCTGAAAGACGGATTGGTCAAATATCGTCTGGACGGCCTGGTGCCTTATTCGGGCGGACTGGACGATTACACCGCAGGCATGGGTGAGCTGAAAGATCAGACTTCTGATTTGAAGGAGCAATTTATGGAGGCTTTGGAAGACAGGCTGGCTGAGTTTACAGGCGAAGACTTCGAGGTCAGATCCTTTGTCTCCGATCGCAATACTGATGTCGTCAGCGTTCAGTTTGTCCTGATGACGGAAGAGATTCCTCCCTTGGAGAGCTGAGCAGTATTTTGGATGAAGGAATCAAAGGGCGCGCCGGCCGGCGCGCCCTTTCATTTGCCTGATTTATCTGCGCGCCAGGATCGCGGCCAGATCATTGTCGTAGTCGTAGATTTGCAGGTAGCGTCCCTGTTTTTCAAAACGATAGGTTTCAACAGATCCATCGTAACCCTGCTGTCCAATCCTCAGCATATTGCCTTCGACTTCATAGACGAGCCTGCCCTCGTTTTCTTTTGCCAGCTGTTCGTACCTTTCCCTTTGTGGATGATCCTTATGGACCACGATATCGACCACGCCATTACTTTTGAATTGGAGGTAGAGACGTTCGTCTTTAAAATCAACGAAATCACTCCAGGAAGGAGCTTCAACAACTTCCCAGACGCCTGTCAGGCCACCGCCGCGGGTGAGTACGACCACCAGCACGATCGCTACGATCAGGACCAGGGCACCCAGGCCGGCGAATAGACCGATCTTCAGATTCTTGCTGGGCGGGCGGGCTGCTTGGGGCATCGGTTGACCGTAGGCCGCCTGTTGGGGATAAGGATACTGAGGGTAGGCCGGTTGCTGGGGCGCCTGCGCCGGATAGGCGGCTTGTTGTGGCGCGTAAAACTGTTGAGGGGCCGGCTCATAAGCTGGCGGAGCCTCCGGTTCGGGCGGTGGGGGCGGGTCAGCCATCGGGGCCGTTTCCGGCACAGCTGCCTCCATGGGCTCAGGCATTTGGGTATCTTCCGGCATAGCGGTCATGGTCTCTTGCGCTACCTCCGGTTTAGGAGTTGCCAGCGGGTTGCCGCAGCTGCTACAGAAGCGGGCCTTGTCGTCATTTGGATTGCCACATTGTGAACAAAACATTGTTTTCCTCCTCAGGATATTATTTAAAGAGCTTTTGGGGTCACATCCTTCAAAGATGAACGTTTCCAGGTTCAGGGGCCGGTCAGACCACCCTTGTTTTGCTCTTTATATTTGCTTGTCTATAAACTGCCGGGCTTCCCGTTGAATAAGGTTTCCGGTCAAGTAGCTGAATTGGAAAACAATCTCAATTGTAAGGAAGTATATCAAAGTTAAAGGAATAAAAGTTGGTGTTTATTACAAATTAATTTTATGATTCTTTAAAAATAATTGATAAAAAAACCGGCGCTTATAGCGCCGGCTCTTTAACTGCCTCAAGGCAGCTTACTTGGTTCGTTTCAGGACGGTCACATCATTGTCTTCGTCATAAAGTTTCAAGGTATCACCCTCAAGCTCATATCTCATGAGCGTCTCCTCCTTTTGACCGAAGAATTCGACCGTGAGAAGCAGCTGATCTCCTGACACCTTGTACTTGGTTTTGATCATATTCATCAACTCATACATGCCAGCCAGTTCTGCCGGTGTTCCCTTGGGGGCTTCGAAGGTCAGGGTACCTCCCTTGAAGTTGAAGATGAGCCCTTCCTCGTAATCGCTCCAGCCAACCGTATCGATGACCACCCATTTGCCGGAGAGGCCGCCGCCTCCTCCTCCGCCGCCCAGAATCAGAACCAGGGCGATGACGGCCGCGATGACGACCACACCGGCGACGATGCCGATGATCAGTCCCGTCTTTTTCTTCTTGGGCGCCTGGGTCGGGTAGCCGTAGCCGGGCTGCTGCGGGTAGGGTGCTTGTTGATACTGCTGCTGGGGCGGGTAGGCCTGCTGTGGCGGTGGGGCATAAGCTTGTTGCGGCGGGACCGGAGCCTGTTGTGGCTGGCCGGAATCCTGCGCCTTCAGAGAGGTGCCGCAAGTCGTGCAAAAGGTCGCGTCGTCTGCGTTTTGAGCTCCGCAATTAGTACAGTACATGATGATTCCCTCCTTTGTGAGGTGGCGGTAACTCCTTCAGGAGTTACGGGGTGTCTGTTATCCTGCGGCCGTGACAGGCATCCCTTCGCACAAAGTCGCATGCACGGCAGTCAAACTTATTTATCTTTGTCAGAGAGCAGTTGGCGGATGTCCTTCAGCAGCTCGAGTTCTGTTTCCTCGGGCGCCACTTCTTCCACTTGCGCTTCTTCCTCCGCTTTTTTCCTTCGAAGCTTGTTGACCGCCTTCATGACAAAGAAGAGGAAAAGGGAGATGATCAGGAAGCTGATCACTGCCTGGATTAATTGACCGTAGGTGATCGCGACTTCTTCCGAGACACCCTCGACTGCCTGTTTTAATACAATCTTCAGGTTGGTGAAATCGATACCGGCCGTCAAAAATCCTACGATGGGCATGAGGATGTCATTGACTACACTGTCAACGACCGACTTGAAAGCCAGGCCGATGACAAAGCCGATGGCAGCATCCATCACGCTTCCGTTGGCGACAAATTCTTTAAACTCTTTTACCATGGCGGTCACCTCTTCTGTGGGATCTGAAGGGATCCGGATTTAATTTGGCACCAGTATAACAAAGGGAATCCTGTCAACCGGAACAAATATTACAGAGGCGGGCCTTCTCAACGGGCGTAGGGCTTGACTTCGTCCGGCAATTCGCTGGGATCGTAGCTCAAGGCGACCGTTACCTTGCAGTCCACCTGGCGGGCCAGGATCTCCAGGTTCTTCATAAATGAAATCAGCTCGGCAGGTGTACTCTTGCCGGATACCTGAAAAAGACAATCCAAGTAGATATGGGTGATGTCGTAATCTTTGGCGTTCATGCCGGCCAGGAAGGCGATCAGTTGACCGTAGCCGCGGACGGGGTATTCCTTGATATCGATACGTCTGACGGCGTGTGGCACCAGATGGTCACCATAACCGTACTCAATAAAAATGATGTTGGTATTTTTATCCACCGCTTCCCGCTCCATCTCTGCGAGCATCCGCGGTGTTTTACCTGAACCTTTTCCCCCGACAATGGCGTCAACGTACATGCTTTACCTCCAAGGTCTTCCGGACCTCCCGGCAGGCCGGGCGCCGGTCGCTGTTTGTCTATTTATCATACGCTATCACCGGCTCCTTGTGTAAGTCCTGGCGACTTATTCATCGCAGGGGACGGCGCAAAATCACTTGTATTGCATGTCGGCACAGAATACAGTATTGTGTAAGCACAGTAGTGAGGGGGGCAGGAGATGGCGATACGGGAATTCCAGGTTGACCTCTTGCGTGACGCGGTCGAAAGAATGTGTGGGCCGGCGGCCTGTGACATGCCTGAAGATGTCAGGCAGGCCATGGAAGAGGCTGCCCGGATCGAAGATGGTCCCAATGCGCGATCGGTACTCGCCGAACTGCTGGATAATTACCAGATCGCGGCCACTGAGCGGATACCTGTATGTCAGGACACCGGTATGGTGGTTATTTTTTTGGACGTCGGTTTGGATGTCCATTTCAACGGGGATCCATATCAAGCAATTAATGAGGGGGTCCGAAGAGGTTACCGTGATTCGTCTCTTCGGATGTCGATCGTGGGCGATCCTCTGCGCCGGGTCAATACAGGGGACAACACGCCCGCCCTGGTCTCGGTCAGGCTGGTGCCGGGCGATCGGGTGACCCTGACCTTTATGGCGAAAGGCTTTGGCAGCGAAAATACCAGCCGGCTGGCCATGCTCCGACCGGCCGACGGCTTGGAGGGGGTCAGGCGATTTGTCCTTGACACAGCGGCCAAGGCGGGACCCAATGCCTGTCCGCCCATCGTGGTGGGAGTCGGTATCGGGGGCAGTTTTGACCAGGTGGCGCTGGCGGCTAAGCGGGCGCTGTCCCGGGACACGGGTCAGGCGCACTCCGATCCTTTCTATGCTGATTTTGAGCGGTCCTTGCTGGAAGACATCAATAAGACGGGCGTCGGTCCTCAGGGGCTGGGAGGGCGGACCACCGCGCTTTCTGTCGCCATCGAAGTGCTGCCCACCCATATTGCCGCCTTACCGGTGGCCTGCAATATCAACTGTCATGTCGCCCGTCATATGAAAGAGGTGCTCTGATGGCCGGGCCTGGATTTATTTCACTGGAGGCGCCTTTTGATGAAACCAAAGCTCGCAGCTTGCGCTCCGGAGACCGGATTTTGCTGTCAGGTACGGTGTATACCTTGCGGGACGCGGGCCATAAACGCCTGATCGAACTCTTGAACCGGGGCGAGGAACCGCCATTCCCTTTGCAGGATGCCGTCATCTACTACGTTGGGCCTTCACCCGCGACGGGAGGCAGAGCCATCGGCTCAGCCGGGCCGACAACAGCATCCAGAATGGACCCCTACACGCCGCAACTTCTGGAGAGAGGTTTGCGGGGCATGATCGGCAAAGGTTATCGTGACGCTTCCGTCATTGAGGCTATGAAAAGAATGGGAGCGGTCTACTTTGCTGCAACGGGCGGGGCAGGAGCCCTCCTGTCCCGAACCATTCTGCAGGCCGAAGTCATCGCCTGGGAGGATCTGGGTACGGAAGCGCTGCGCAGATTGACCATCAGGGAAATGCCTCTGACCGTGATCATCGACAGCCAGGGCCGAAATCTCTATGAAGATGGACCCAGGGCATGGCGCGAGACGCAAGGGGATGAGAATGGATGAGAACCGGGAACATAGCCCTGACAGCCCGCTTTATTTACGGCTTTTTGAGTCAATCCGGCATGAGATCAATTCCGGTCAATGGGAGCCGGGCAGCAGACTTCCATCCATCCGTCAGCTGGCGTCCGACACCGGTGTTTCGGTCGGCACCGTGCGGCACGTGTATGAACTTCTCGCACGTGAAGGGTTCATAAGGACAGAGAAGGGGCGTGGATCCTTCGTGTCGGGCTCACATCCGGCTGAGGATCCCGCGGGACGAAAAGAAAGAGCTCTTGAGGCGATCGACTTGGCTATCGGTGTTTTAACGGATTTGGGATTCACAGCGCGGGAGATCGGAATCTTTTTTGAATTGCGCCTCAGACAAAAAGAAGAGGCAACAAGACCGATCCGGGCGGCCATTGTCGCGTCAACGCCGGAAGAGCGATCCATCATCAACCGGTCTATGGAGACCGCCACAGATGTTCAATTTGACAGGATTCTCTACAGTGATGTGACCAAACAGCCCGCCAGACTTGCCAACTACGACCTGGCTATTGTTCCCGCGCGCCTGCAAAGAGATCTGGAGAACCTGACCGGCTCTTCCATAAAAGTGCTTCCGGTCGTTCTGGCGATCAGTCGGGAAACGCTCCTGGCCTGCAGGGGTATCAACGAAAGTGCCAGTGTGGGGGTGTTGACGGTCAGCCGGGATTTTGTACCCGTGCTCAAGGAGCAGTGCGGCGATTTGCTTGCGGGAGGTGGCGGGCTTGAATTTGCTTTGTTCGGTGATCCCGGGGAGACGAGCCGATTCCTTAAACGCCACGAGGTCATCCTGGTGTCGCCGGATTACGCCAACCTGGTCGGAAAAGCGGAGGCGTCACTTATTCGTGACTACTCGAAAGCAAAGCGGGTCATCCGCGCCCATTTCGATTGCGACCAGGGGTCGCTTTTATACTTGACGCAGGCCATCAAAAAGAAATACAGGGAACTTCGAGACTCCCTGTCTGCCTGAGAAACTCGGGAATCCAGGGGAGGATCAGGGCATGGAGCAGGAAAACGGCAAGAGACTGGTCATCGGGGTCATCGGCGCTGATGTCCACGCCGTAGGGATCAGAATTCTGGAATTCGCCTTCCGCCAGGCGGGCTTTCAGGTTACCAACCTGGGCGTCATGGTCTCCCAGGAAGAATTCATCGGCGCAGCGCTTGAGACGGGGGCGGACGCTATTGTGGTTTCTTCTTTGTATGGCCACGGCGAACTTGATTGCCGGGGACTGCGGGATAAGTGCGATGAGGCGGGACTGGAGGGTATTCTCCTCTATGTGGGCGGTAATATCGTGGTCGGCAAGCAGGATTTCAATGATGTCGAGAAACGATTTCATGAAATGGGTTTTGACCGGGTCTTTCCACCGGGCACAACCCCTGAGCAGGCCATCGAATGCTTGAACAAAGATCTGGGAGTCGGATAGCGTGCGCCCGGTTCTTTTGATCGATTTCGGCAGTACCTTCACCAAGGTCACAGCGGTTGACCTTGAAGCGGAACGGATCCTTGGAAGATCCTCCGCCTTCACTACCGCGGACAGCGACATTGGAAGGGGGCTGAATCTGGCTCTGGATCGTTTGGCGGACAAGACAGGTGACCTGGTGTATGAGTCCAGGCTGGCTTGCTCGTCAGCCGCAGGTGGGCTCCGGGTCATGGTCTCGGGGCTTGTCCCGGAATTGACGGCTGAAGCGGCCCGCCTGGCAGCTTTGGGAGCCGGCGCCAAAATTTGCCGCGTCTTCAGCCATCAGCTGACCCGCTGTGACCTGACAGAGATTGAGGAGAACCCCCCTGATATCTTTTTGTTGACAGGGGGTACGGATGGGGGCAACCGGCAGTGTATTACGTCCAATGCGGAACGTCTGGCTTCACTGACAAGCCGCTTTCCCATCATCTTTGCCGGCAATCGAAGTGCCCTGGACGACTGTGAAAGGTTATTGGCTGACTTCCCCCTGACGGTTTGCCCGAACGTCATGCCCTGCTTCGGGGAGCTGCGGATCGAGCCGGTCCAAAAAGAAATCCGCAGGCTTTTTCTGGAACGAATTGTCAGCGCGCGGGGCCTGTCCAGAACCCGGGAGCTGCTTTCGGGAATCCTGATGCCCACCCCTTCCGCCATCCTGTCTGCAGTCACCTTGCTTGCCGGGGGAACAAAAGAAGAGCCCGGCATCGGCGATCTGATCGCAGTTGATGTAGGCGGGGCGACAACTGACGTCTATTCAGTTGGACAGGGGGAACCCGATGACGCTGGGATTATCTTCAAAGGACTGGAAGAGCCCTACGCCAAGCGTACTGTCGAAGGTGATATCGGGGTCCGCTACAGCATCCAGGGCATCATCGATGAAGTCGGTCCCGACCGGCTCGCCTGCGAGGCAGACTTGGAAACAGGCCGGTTGGTTCAACTGGTCAGCCACCTGACGGCGCAACCTTTTCTCCTGCCCGAGGACCAGGGGGAGGAGCTTCGAAGACTGGATCATACACTGGCGGCCTCTGCCGTTGATGTGGCCACCCGCCGCCACGCGGGTGTTCTGTCGCGGGTCTACACCCCTATGGGGCCTGCCTGGCTTCAAAAAGGCAAAAATCTGAGGCAGATGGAGCGCATCATCCTGACAGGCGGTTCACTGATTTATTCAACCAGACCCCTGGAACTGGCCCGGCAGGCCTTATACAGTGACAGGCATCCCGAATCACTCCGGCCTTACCGGGCGCAGGCTCTCCTGGATCAGGACTACATTCTGTCCGCCATGGGTGTGCTGGCGGAGCGTGAACCGGGGATCGCGCTCCGAATCATGAAAAAGGAATTGACTCCGCTTGGCGTATGCCATCGGAGGCAAGATCAGGAGGAAGCAAATGGATCAGCTTAAAAATAAAAAATGGACGCGCGATCAGTTGGAAAGCGTACGCAAGGAAGTACTGACCCAGTGGCCGACCGGCAAGGACGTTGATCTGGAGGAGGCCTTCGCTTACCATCAGCAGCTTCCCCGTCACAAGATTTTCAGCGAAAAACTCAACAAGGCCCATGAACAGGGAAAAACGCTGGTCCAGCCCCGGGCCGGCGTCCCTTTGATACAGGATATGATCCATCTTTTGACTTATCTGCAGGATGTAGGGGAAGCCGACCTCTTGCCTACAACCATCGACAGCTATACCCGGCAGAACCGCTATCAGGAAGCTGAGATGGGCATTACGGAATCAGCCAGAACGCAAAAAGCCATGCTGAATGGCTTTCCGGCGGTGAACCATGGGGTCAGTGGCTGCAGGCAGTTGATCGACGCGCTTGACACGCCCCTTCAGGTCAGGCATGGAACGCCGGACGCCAGGTTGCTGACCGAGATCGCATACGCGGGCGGCTACACCAGCTACGAAGGCGGAGGGATCTCCTATAACATCCCCTACGCCAAGAATGTTCCGCTTGAGACCACGCTGCGTGATTGGCAGTACGTTGACCGGTTGACAGGCCTTTACGAAGAAGCAGGCTGTCCCATTAACCGCGAACCCTATGGTCCTTTGACCGGGACCCTGGTGCCGCCCTTTGTCTCCCACAGTGTCGCCATTATCGAAAGCATCCTGGCCGCGGAACAGGGCGTGAAAAATATTACGGTCGGTTACGGCCAGTGCGGCAACCTGGTTCAGGATGTCGCGGCCATCCAGGTTCTGCAGAGTCTGACGGACGAATACCTGCGCAAATTTGGCTATGGAGACGTCAAGGTCACCACAGTCCTGCACCAATGGATGGGTGGCTTCCCCCAGGAGGAGTCCAAGGCCTATGCCGTCATTTCCTGGGGGAGCGCGGTGGCTGCCCTGGCGCATGCCACCAAGGTCATTGTCAAAACACCGCATGAGGCCGTCGGGGTCCCGACCCAGGAGGCCAACGCGGCCGGCATGCTCTGTACCCGGCAGATCATCAATATGCTGGGTGAACAAAGTCTTAATACTTACAGCCTGAAAGACGAGAAGGTCATTATCGCCTCGGAAACACGCTGTGTGCTCGACCGCTGCCTGGAATTGGGCAAGGACGATATGGCGCAGGGCGCCATCCTGGCCATCCGGTCAGGTGTTCTGGATATTCCCTTCGCGCCCAGCCGCTATAATGCGGGTAAGATGCTGCCGGCCAGGGATAATGACGGCGCCATACGGCTTTTCCATACGGGGAATATCCCCTTAACGCCGGAATTAATCGATTTTCACCGGGAGAAGATGGAAGAACGGGCCAAATATGAGAACCGGCAGGCCTCCTTCCAGATGGTGATTGACGATGTTTACGCGATCAGCAAGGGCAGGCTGGTCGGCCGTCCCAAGGTCTAGGAGGTAACCATGAGAATTGAGAAAGTAATTTGCGCGCCGGGCCGGACAGGCTTCTATTTCGATGATCAGCGAGCCATCAAGTCAGGCGCTTTGAGTGATGGCAATTTCTATATCGGGGAGGCGGAGACATCCGGTTTCTCGACCATCAGGCAGCCGGGCGAGTCTATCTCCCTGAAGCTGCTTCTGGAGGACGGCCAACTGGCCTGGGGGGATTGCGCAGCGGTTCAATATTCGGGCGCGGGAGGACGCGACCCGCTCTTTCTGGCAGGGGACTTCATCCCCGTGATTGAGAATGAAATCGCGCCCCTCCTGACCGGCAAGCCTCTGACTACTTTTCGCGGGATCATGGAAACCTTTGAGAATTATCTCGACAAAGAAGGCAGGCCGCTCCACACCGCCATCAGATACGGACTCTCTCAGGCTCTGCTGGACGCGACATCCAGAGCCGGGGGCAAGCTCATGTGCGAGCTTGTCGCGGATGAATACGGGCTTGAGGTCAGCGACCATATGATTCCCCTCTTCTCGCAATCAGGGGACGACCGCTACAACAACGCCGACAAGATGATTATCAAGGAAGTGGACGTTCTGCCCCATGGCCTGATCAATAATATGGAAAAATTGGGGCCGTCAGGAGACAGGTTGGCGGATTATGTCAGCTGGCTGAGAAACCGTGTGCTGGAGCACCGGATAAGTCCGGATTATCTGCCTGTCTTTCATTTTGATGTGTACGGGACAGTGGGGCAGCTTTTCGGATATGAAAACCTGGATAGGATGGCCGATTATTTCGAAGGGCTGGTCGAAAGAGCTCAACCCTTCGGGCTCCGGATTGAAGGGCCGATTGACGCGGGAGCCAGGCAGGCCCAGATCGAATGGCTGGCCCGGTTGACCGAACGGATCGATCAGCGGGGGCTGCCGGTTGAATTGGTCGCCGACGAATGGTGCAACACCCTGGAGGATGTCAAGGCTTTCGCGGACGCGGGCGCCGGCCATATGATCCAGATCAAGACACCTGATCTTGGCAGCCTTCACAAAACAGCTGAAGCCGTGCTCTACTGCAAGGCGAAGAAGGTTAAGGCCTATATGGGGGGAACCTGCAATGAGACCGACCGGTCTGCCGCGGTCTGCGTCCAGGTCGCCATGGCGACACAGGCGGATCAGATTCTGGCCAAACCGGGTATGGGCGTCGACGAAGGCATCATGATCGCCTACAACGAAATGCAGCGCATCCTGGCCATCCGCGCGGCCCGTTGAACCATTTGTCAAAGGAGGCGGAAGATGAAGGTGGACAAGAAGGCAAGGGCGGGTACTCTCGAATCGGGGGACCTTTTCGTCACGATCGAGCCGTCCGAAAAACTGGAAATCTCTTTGGAGTCACCGGTGAAAGATCAGTACGGTGACGCCATTCTTCAAACAGTCCGGGAGCTTCTTGATCAATGGGGGGTCGAATCCGGCCGGATCACGCTTGCGGACCAAGGGGCTCTCGATTGCACGATTCGTGCCAGGCTCACAACCGCCTTGAGGCGGGCGGGATCGCAAGGAGATAAGTCATGAGACGCTCACTGCTTTTCATCCCGGGCAACCGCCCCAACATGATCCAGAATGGCGAGGTGCTGCCAGCTGACGCCTTAATCTTTGACCTGGAGGATTCCGTTGTTGCCCAAGACAAGGACGCAGCCCGGGACCTGGTCGCCCAGGCACTCAGCTCCCTTGATTTTGGCAGCCGTGAGCGGCTTGTCCGGATCAATGGCATGGACACAGGCCTTGCCGGGGCGGATCTGGATGCCATGGTCGGCTCGGGCGTCGACACCATTCTGCTGCCCAAGGTCATGGGCGCGGGGACGGTCGAAGAAGCCGCCTCTTTACTGGAGCACGCGGAGCGCGCGCATGACAGACAGGTGGGAAGCACCTCCATTGTCGCCTTGCTGGAGACAGCTTTGGGCATCGAGCGTGCCTTTGAAGTCGCCGGAGCTTCACCCCGGGTAACCGGTCTGGCGCTTGGGGGGGAAGATCTGTCTGCAGACCTGGGCTGCTCCAGAACCAGGGAAGGCTGGGAGATCTTTTACAGCCGGTCCCGCCTGGTCCTGGCGGCCAAAGCCCATGGGCTTGACGCGCTGGATACGCCCTTCATCGATGTCCACGACCTGGAAGGCTGCCGCCTGGATACGCTCTTCGCCAAGCAGCTGGGTTTTACAGGCAAACTTTGCATTTCTCCTTTCCACCTGGAGGTCATCCATCAGGCCTTCATGCCCGGGAAGGAAGAAATTGATTACGCCAGGGCCCTGATTCTCGCCATGAAAGAAAGTGAGGCGCTGGGTCAGGGCGCGCTTTCTTTCCGGGGCAGGATGATTGATCCACCCGTATTGAGGCAGGCGCAACGGATGCTTGAATTGGCCGGACTAGCAGGACTTCCCTTGGATGAGGAGGCGGACCATGACCAGGGATGACAAAATCGCGAAATCATTGGCCCAGGCCATCAGGGCGTCGGGGCTGCAGGAGGGGATGACCATCTCTTTCCACCATCACCTGCGTGATGGTGATCGGGTTCAGAATCTGGTTCTGGCTGAGTGCGCCAGGCTTGGACTCAAACAGTTGACTGTCAATACGGCTGCGATCATGGCCTGTCACCGGCCCGTTCTGGAACACATCCGGGAGGGGATCGTGGCCGGCATTGAGTGCAATTACATGCATCCATCCGTAGGTCACGCCATCTCAAAAGGGGTCATGCCGGGAGAGGTCATATTCAGAAGCCACGGGGGCAGACCGGCGGCGCTTGCACGCGGCCAGGCCAAGATCGATGTCGCCTTCATCGCGGCTTCCGCGACGGACCGGGCGGGAAACTGCAACGGCCAGGGTGGACCCTCGGCCTTTGGTTCCATCGGTTATGCCATGCCGGACGCCCTTCACGCCCGCCATGTCATCGTGGTCTCCGACCACCTGGAGCCTTACCCCTTAACCCCCGCCTCCATTGACGAAAGCCGGGTGGACGCGGTCGTCCTGGTTGATTCCATCGGTGATCCTGATAAGATCATCTCCGGAACAACCCGGGTCACCCGCGATCCTGTCGGTCTCCTGATCGCCCAATACGCCGCCAAAGCCCTCCAGGCGTCCGGCCTGGTCAAAGAAGGTCTGTCCTTTCAGACGGGAGCCGGCGGCGCCTCGCTGGCGGTCGCCCGTTATCTGGGAGATATCATGCGCCGGGAAGGGATCACGGGAAGTTTCGCCTCGGGGGGTATTACGGGTATGCTGGTCGATCTTTTTGAGGAAGGGCTTTTCCGCTCGCTTCTGGATGTTCAGTGCTTCGACCGCGAAGCCGTGCGGTCCATGATCAATAATGAAAAGCACAGGGAGATCAGTGCCTCAACCTATGCCAGCCCTGCTGCCGGAAGCGCGGTTGTCGATCACCTGGACATGGTCATCCTGGGCGCCACCCAGGTGGATCTAACTTTTAATGTCAACGTTCATACCGATTCACAGGGTTTGATCATGGGAGGGTCGGGAGGTCACAGCGACACTGCCGCGGGAGCCAGGCTCACCGTCATTGTCGCGCCTTTGCTCCGTGCCCGGTTGCCGCTTATCGTCGACCGGGTGGGAACCATTACCACTCCGGGACGGGATGTGGACTTGTTGGTCACGCAGTACGGCCTAGCCTGTCACCCGGACAGAGGAGATCTGAAGGAAAAATTGATTGAAGCAGACTTGCCGATCCGTGATATCGGGGACTTGAAAGCCAAGGCGGAGTCCCTGGCGGGTATCCCTGCCCGCAAGACGGCAGAGGGACGGACTGTCGCGAGGGTCATCAGCCGGGACGGGGAGTTGCTCGACCGGATCAGAGCTGTCTGCTGAAAGGAATTCAAAAAAGCAAAACATTTCTTCTGCTGACTTTGCC
>JAAZFK010000011.1 GCA_012511735.1 Clostridiaceae bacterium
CAGCTCTGCTGAGATGCTTCCTACCGGACAGTATTTCGACGAAGCAGGCATTTTCACCATTGGCATGGGCACCAGCGCGACCTGGATGCAGCAGGGATGGGAGCACGTCATCCGCTGCAGCGTCAACTATGACTTCGTCGCTTCTGAAATGGGCCGTATGATTGAGGAGATGGGGATCACCAAGATCGCCATCATGAAGGACCAGCATGAGGCGGGCCTCTCTTTTGCCAGTGCCTTTGTTGACCTGGCAGGTGATCACGGCATCGAAGTGATCGCTGAGGAATCCTGTGAGCTGGATGATACGGATCTCTCTTCGCAGGTCGCCAAGTTGATCGCGGCGAAACCGCAGGCGATCCTTATTTCAATGACCGCGAACGACTGCGGCTATTTCGTCAAGCAGGTCAGACAGCACGGCTACACCGGCCTTCTGTTTGACAAAGAATCTTTCTACGCGGACCTGGTCGATATCGCTGGTGTTGAGAACTCGGATTATATCCTGTTTGCCAACCCTTACGTGACCTACAATTCACTCGACGAATGTGACATCGAAGTCATGTACGATTTCCTCGAAAAATACCTCGACGCCTATGGTGAAATGCCCCGTACCGAGATTGGTTACCGTGCCTGGGATGCCCTGATGGTCATCTGGGAAGCAACCAAACTTGCCGGCTCCAACGACACAGCTGCCATGCTGGCGGTTGTTCCCCAGATCAAACTGGAAGGCCTGGGCGGCACCATGGACTACAGCGGCGGCGACGGTGAGCCTTACCACGATGTAAGCAGATTCCTCCTCCTTAAGGGGACCAACATCTCCTGGGACAAATGGTTCCACGAAGGTGGCTACGACGAGTACAAAGCTGAAACAGGCAACGAGTACTAGTTGATTGTAAAGCCGGGCGGCAGGCCTGGGAGACCAGCACCTGCCCGCCCGGTCTTACCGGGGCTCTGACCCCGGTGCTCCAAGCCACGATTTTGACCTATGATAATAGGTGAGGCCGGCTGATATCAGTGATATTCCTCTCTGATGAGACCGCGCCTGACTCATGGCTCTGCGGGGGCTGGTATTGGCCGGATGGCGGGTACCAGCCCCTGGAACGGTCAGGAGGCATTAAGGGAGCAAACTGTCGCGGGAAACCATCCCCGCGCCGATGAATTTCATCGGATTTATCAGAAAGGACTCGAACAGTATGTTCATGCAATTGTTGTTCGCCGCGCTTTTATCGGGTAGTATCTACGGCTTGATTGCGTTGGGTTATAGCCTGATCTACAGGGCTTCGGGCATTATGAATCTGGCTCAGGGGGACCTGATGTGCCTGGGTGGTTTTATTGGTTATTCCTTCTATGCCGTCATGAAGATTCCCGTGATCCCTTCCATTCTGCTGACCGTCATCTGCTGTTTTGCGATCGGAAGCATTCTGGAGAAGTTCGTCATCAGCCCTATTTTCAAAAGAAGTTCAACAACTTCTGTAATCATCCTGGCGACGGTGGCCGTCTCGTATATTATCCAAAGTCTTGAGATCATTATCTGGGGTGGGGCGCCACTTGCTGTTCCTTCCTTTCTTAAGATAAAGACGTTCAAACTGTTCGGTGTTATTTACCAGACTGAATCGCTTCTCACAATCGGAGTGGCCATTGCCTGTATGCTGGGCATCCATTTCTTTATGAAAAAGACTTCATTCGGAATCGCCATGAGGGCAGCGGCCATGGATCCCGTTGCCGCCCGAAGCTGCGGCATCAACGTGGCACTTACGACCAGGGTGACCTGGGCCATCTCAGCGACGGTCGCGGGGCTGGCCGGCATTATGGTTGGGCCCATTTACGGGGTGACGACAACCTTGGGCACCTCCATGTCCGCCAAGGGATTTGCCAGCGCGGTTGTCGGAGGTTATGGCGACATGTACGGTGCGATCCTGGGAGGCGGCGTGCTTTCGGGGCTCGAATCTTTTTCAGCCGGTTACATTTCTTCACACCTTAAGCAGATGATCGCTTTTATCGCCGTTCTCCTGATCTTGTTCAGCAAGCCAAGAGGACTCCTGAACGCAGAGTCGGTTAAAGACTGACCCCCAACGAGGTAAACACTTTGGAAACGCTATCTTTGAATCGACCCCGTTATAAGAAATATATAAAATTCCTGCCCCTGCTGGTCGTCCCCTTTCTCCCGCTTCTTTTGAAGAACTACACCTACGGCATCATGCTGCTGTGTTTCGCGCAAATTTACGTGATCGCGACGACAGGGCTTGACATTGTGTACGGCTATACCGGGCAGATTACTTTCGCGACTTCAGCATTTTTCGGCATTGGTGCCTATGGCTCAGTGCTGCTTCGAAAATACACGGCCATTCCGATGGAGCTGACCATCCTTATGGCAACCTTGCTCAGTGCCTTGATCGCCATGCTTTTCGCCTATCCGGTCTCCAAGCTGCGCTTCGCCTTTTTATCCCTGTCGACGATCTCATTCAACTACATCTTCTTTTATTTCATTACCCGCTCACCCGGCGGGATAACAGGTGATTTCAACGGCATCTTTGTCGAACGGCTGAAGCTGTTCGGCATCTCCTTCAAGGAGTCACATCATTTTTTCTACTTTGGGCTCGTCTGCGTCATCATTCTGGTCTCGCTTAAGATGTTGCTTGTTCGTTCCAGGGTGGGAAGAGCCTTTCTAGCCATCAAACAAAATGTGCATGCCGCGGAAGGCATGGGCATTAATGTTCGAAAATACAAGGTTTATGCTTTTGGCTTCTATGGGGCCTACGTGGCCTTTGCCGGCACACTTTACGCTCATTTCGTCGGCTTCATCAGCCCCGAGACCTTCGCGGAAGAGCAGTCAGTTCTCTATTTGATCATGGCCATGTTCGGAGGATTGGGATCTGACTGGGGGCCGGTCATCGGGAGTGTAAGCATTGTCTGGCTCAACGATATTCTCGGTTACTTCGAGAAATACCAGCTGCTGGCCTACGGGATCCTGCTCATCTTGTTCATTGTTTTCCTTCCCGGTGGCGTGGTTGGCGAAGGCAAGAAGCTGGTCGCCAAGATCAACGAGCTGATCAAAGGCGCAAAGAATAGGAAGGAAGTGGACGCAGGTGCTTAATATAGACCATATGACGATCCGCTTTGGGGAACTGATCGCAGTGAACGATGTTTCCCTGGAAGTGTCGGGAGCCCGTGTCACCGCTTTGATTGGCCCTAACGGGGCAGGGAAAACGACCCTGTTTAATGGCATCAGCGGTGTCTATAATCCCGATGAGGGGCAGATCCTCTTCAATGGAGAGAATATTAAAGGAAAGCGGCCCAGCCACATTCATAACATCGGAATTTCGAGAACCTACCAGATTATCAACCTTTTCGCCGACATGCCCGTGATCGATAATGTCATCACAGGCATGCACGATGATCTGAAATCGAATTTTTTCGACTCCATGTTCCATACCCGAAGACATCGCAGGGAAGAGAAAGAATGTTATGAGAAGGCCCACGATCTGCTGAAGTTCGTCAACCTGGAACACCGGGCTCATGAAGCTGCCGGAAGCCTTCCGTATGGAGAGCAGCGGCGCCTGGAAATTGTCCGCGCGCTGGCAAGCAACCCCAAACTACTTCTTCTGGACGAACCGGCAGCGGGGATGAACAGCAGGGAAAAAGCCAATCTCGATGAAACCTTAAGAGAGATCATTGAGCGCTGGAATCTTTCAATCTTGTTGGTTGAACATGACATGGACTTGGTGATGGGAGTCAGTGAATACATCTATGTCCTTTCCTTCGGGAAAAAACTTGCAGAGGGGAAGCCATCCGAGATTCAGACCAACCCCGATGTCATCGAGGCCTATCTGGGAGGTGACGATTAATATGGCACCTATGCTTGAATTAATAGATTTTCATTACTACTACGGTGGAATCCACGTTCTGAAGGGGATCTCCATGGAGGTTCATGAGGGCGAGACCGTCAC
>JAAZFK010000072.1 GCA_012511735.1 Clostridiaceae bacterium
CCACCATGTCAGCCATCTGGGTAATGACCATCAGCCTTTCCATGGTCTATCGCCTCTTCTATCTTGACGCCTACACCCGGCAGACCTGGACCTGGATTCTCTATGCCCTGCCTTTGGTCGTCCTTGCTTTTCTTCTGGGAGACAGACTTCATCATCGGGTACCTGATGACAAGTTCGTCACCCTAGTTTACGGTGTCCAGCTGGTCAGCGGCCTGTTTTCGATCGGAGGTGGGATCGCGCTGCTGCTGTGAAGCGTGACCCGTTAGCGTATACTCAGTTGAAGAATGCTTGAGGAGCGGTTCCATGATTTTCTACTTAATCTTAGTCTTATTGATGAACGTCATTGAAGCGATCGCCGGATTCGGATCCATCTCGATCGGTGTCCCCATTCTTTCTCTTTTCTGGGGCGCTGAGGTATCCGTCGCCTTGTTCACCGCAACCAGCCTGTTGATGCTGGCAATTATGCTGGTGACCCAGTACAGGAAGATCAATGGTCGCGAGCTTCTGATTATTCTGGCCTGCATCGTGCCGATCATGCCCGTCGGCTATCTGCTCTTTGCCAAGCTCAGGTACGTCGAGTGGGCCCTGCGCCTGATCATCGGCTGCCTGGTGGCGCTGGTCAGCGGCCGTGAGATTCTGCGAATGATCAGGAAAAAAGAAGCAAAAGAAATGCCCAAGCCTGTGATGTACGCTTCCCTGGGTATCGGGGCTGTCCTCCAGGGAATGTTTTCCATGGGGGCTCCCTTGATCAATATCTACGCCTTAAGCCGTATGAAGGACAAAGGGACCTTCCGGGCTACCATGGTGGCAGTCTGGATCGTCACCAATACCATCACCACTCTTTATCGGATTTTTGTTTTGCACGTCTATACGACAGAAATAGCGACCACCATCGCCTATGCTTTGCCGCTGGTCGTGGTTGCCTTCCTGCTTGGGAATTGGTTGCATCACAGAATACCCAACGAGAAGTTCTCAAGTTTTGTCTATATGATCCAGTTCACCGCGGGCCTGATTTCCATCGCCGGTGGCATCAGCAAGCTGGTCTGAGTCCAGGCAGGGTTTGATCCCGTAGGCTTGAATTCTTGCATGGACCTCCGCGATCGGGAGCCCCATCACTGAGAAAAAATCACCGTCAATGCGATCAATCAAGAGGCCGCCCAGCTCCTGGATCCCATAAGCGCCGGCCTTGTCCAGGGGCAAATCCGTTTCGACGTAACGTTCAATCAGCTCTTCCGTCAAGTCCGACAGGGGTCGGAAAGTGACCAGTGAGGTGCGGGAAAAGAGTTCCTCGGATCCGCTGGCAATCAAGGCGACCCCCGTGTCCACCCGGTGGGTCCTTCCCGACAGAGTATGGAGCATATGCCGGGCCTGATCACGATTTGCGGGCTTGCCGTAGATGAGGCCATCCAAAGAAACGATGGTGTCGGCCGCCAGGATCAGGTCATGGGGGTGGTGGGGGAAGACAGCCCGTGCCTTGGCAGCCGCGAGCTGCTCCGCCAAAGAGGCTTCTGTCATGTCCGGCTTGTTGTCTTTCAATTGCCGGACAAGGATTTCCTCATCACAATCAGCGGTTGCTGTCTGATGGGGAATACGGGCCATGGCGAGAAGCTCCCGCCGCCGGGGTGATTGACTGGCCAGGATCAATTTCATCGGTGATACCCTCACTTTTGTTGAATCGCTCTGAGCGGCATACCCGATTAACGCGGGTCGCGAGCACGCGCCTCACATGGATCGCGACGCTCTGATTATCAATTATACGCAATTAAATCCGGCCCCGATCATGTTAAAATAAATTGATTTGTTGGGCAGTCACTCAACCGGGAAACGAGAGATATTTAATAGTGAGAAAATTCAAATTCAAACGACAGCTGGCCCTCATCATCGCCATCGCGGTCATCCTTTCCCTTTTCGCCGCGGTGGCCCTGATCCTGGCCATGGGAGGTTGTGCCATCACGGGATCGATCCCCGTCCCGGCCATGACAAATGAAACATCCCCTGCAGAAATGCCGACAACGAAAGAGAGCACGCCTGCAAGCCCCCCCTCATCTTCCGGGAATGCCATCACTTCGAACACGATGCCACCTGCGCCTGAAACGACCGCGGTGCCAAGCAGTCTTCCTTCCTTGGATATTTCTTTAAAATCGGGGAAAACAACTGTTCCACCAACCACTACCAAACCAAAAACCAGCGCGACCAAACAGACCAGCAACAAAACCACCAGCTCAGCCGGGACGACAGAAAAGACAACGACGACGGCAGCCAGTCTATCCGCCCCCGGGGCTGTCGCGATTACCTTTGATGACGGCCCGGGCAAACACACGGGGAAACTGTTGGACGCCCTGAAAAAATACGATGTCCGTGTCACCTTTTTTGTCCAGGGGCAATTTGTCGAAAGCCGGCCCGACCTGATTCTTCGCATGCATCAGGAAGGACACCAGATTGCCAACCACACCTATTCACATAAATACCTGTCTCAAGTCAGCGCAGACGTCAGGCGCAGCCAGCTGAAGTCAACCTCCGACGCCATTGAGCGGATCACGGGCTCCCGGCCTACCCTGATGCGCCCTCCCGGGGGCTACCGCAGTGAACCGGTATACCAGGAAGCGGGGAAACAAGGCATGGCAACCGTTTTCTGGGACCTTGACCCCGGCGATTGGAAAAAGAACAACAAAAATGTCAACTACATTTATAACTACCTGCTCGACCACACGAAAAAAGGGAAAATCATCCTCCTGCATGACATCCATCAGACGACGGTCGACGGATTCATCAAGGCCCTCCCTGTCCTGATTGAGCGGGGCTTCACCTTCGTGACCGTTGACGGACTGGTCAAACTGCAGCCGGGGGATGTCTACCCCTCGTACTGGCGCCGCTGATCAGGTTTGAGGCTGCACGAAAAAGACTTTTTCCATAACGGGGGGAGTTTCAGGATAGTCTCCCGGCCCCGTCTCCAGGCGGGCAATCCGGTCCAGCTCATCCATGCCGTAAACGACACGCCCGAAGGCAGCGTAATCACCATCCAGAAATTGGCTGTCGCCGTGGCAGATAAAGAACTGGGAGCTCGCCGAATCGGGCAGGGGCGTTCTGGCCATCGAAACGACGCCGCGCTCATGTGACAGGCGGTTATCCACCCCATTGGACAGGAACTCACCTTTGATCAGGTCTTCCGACCCACCCCGGCCCGTTCCCGTCGGATCACCGCCCTGAATCATGAAATGTTCAATAATCCGATGGAAGATCAATCCATCGTAAAATGATTCGCCTGCCAGTTTCTTGAAATTTTCGACGGTGAGTGGCGCAGCGCCAGGATCAAGCCTGATCACCAGATGCTGTCCGCTGTCCATCAGAATATCAACATAGTCGGTTGGTTCCGACGCGATTTCATAACCTTCCGCTGCTGTGTAGTCCATTTTGCTCTCAGTTCCTTCCTGCTGCCCGCACCCTGTCAAACCAAGAAATAATCCCGGCAAGATCAGGACTGCGATGAATCGTCCAAGTTTTCTGATCATTTTGAAATTTCCGGTGTCTACGACCCGGTCACACCTGTGTACATTCAGGTGGGAGGAACGTAGGCTTCCGCATTGCGAAGATAGAGAAACTCTCCTTCCTCTACCTCAATATAGATGAGGGAGAAATCAAAGTCATAACTGCGGACCGGTCCTTGGGACAGATCGTGGGCACTGTCGAATACCGCGCAGACGGGTCCATCCTCACCACCCCTTCCAAGGGATTGAACGGCCAGGGTCCCCGGGTAAATGTCCATGCCCACCAGGAAGAACCCGTTGTTCAAACGCGAGGTGGAACGGCCCATCAACTCCCGCTCCTCGAATGTTTCCAGACCGGCATCCCTGATCTTAAGCAGCTC
>JAAZFK010000073.1 GCA_012511735.1 Clostridiaceae bacterium
CGAGCAGGTCACTGGCCAGTCCCGACCGCTCAGCCACAATACCGGCCAGCAGGTGCTCGGTCCCTATGTAAGCTGTCTTATAGGAGCGCGCGGTTACCCAGGCTGATCCCAGCGCTTCCCCCGATCTCCTTGAAAAACGAATCATCATTGAACGATTCCCCCTTATCTATCTGTATCTATCTGTTTAAGTTATTGTTTATTCGACGCCAGCGCCGCGCTTATGGTGACAGCCCGGACCTGGTCGCGTTCCCGTTCATCCATGGGCTTACCCGCCCGCTGTTGGAGAGCGCCCTCCCCCGTCTCTGTGAGCAGGGACTGGATGGTGGCATAATCCGGCATGTCCGCAAGCTCCAGCTCCCTGCCGAGACGCACCAGGGATAAGAGGTTCATGGCTTCATGTGAAGACATCAACCGGGCATTCATCAGCAACCCTCTGGCCCGGCCGATCTCGTCCTCAAGCGCGGCAGGGTCTTTGGCATGAAGAACACGCCTTGCCTTGCGTTCTTCCCGCGCTACCTCATGAACCAGCCTGTCCAGATCCGCCAACAGCTGATCTTTTGTCACTCCAAGCGTCACCTGGTTGGACAGCTGGATCATGTCAGCCCTGGCATCGGTGCCCTCACCTTCAGCTCCTCGAAGCACGTAGCCCGCCTTTGAAAGTTTTCCCGCCAACTGCCGCACGACGCCCGACCTGATAAGTCCCGGCAGGTGAAGCATGACCGAGGCTCTCATCCCTGTCCCCGTATTGGTTGGGCAGGCCGTCAGATAACCCAGCCTCGTATTTTTCGCGAAAGTCAGCAATCCCTCAAGCGAGGTAGCGCATTGGGCAACCAGGTCGGCTGTTTCCCCGAGGCGGAGTCCGGCGCTGACTGCGTAAAGCCGTAGATGGTCTTCTTCGTTGACCAGGATGCCCGACGCCTCACCCGGGAAGAGAAGAAGCGCCTTGCCTCTCCCGTCTCCCAGCATCTTCCGGCTGATGATCCGTCGCTCAGCAAGGGCGAGTGATTCGATGGCTCCCAGATCCGCAAGTTCGAGGATGACCGGCTTCTCATCTGTCGTCTGGCAAAGTTCGCGAAAAGCCTTGATCACCTTATCCTTAACATAATCGAGCTCATCCGCCTTCAACCGCCAGGGAAAAGGTGTGTTGGCCAGATTCCGGGCCAGCCGGACCCTGGTTGAGATGACGACATCACTGTCAGGACCTTCTTCCAAATACCAGGCCATCAGGCATCCTCCTCCAGCTGACGGATCTGATCACGAAGCCGGGCCGCTTCCTCGTAGACTTCGGACTGGACGGCCAGCTCCAGTTTCTCACGCAGAACATCGGCTTCCTTTGCGGGACCCTCCTCTTCTGACGCGCTCAAATGGCGCGTGTGCCCCTGCACCCGCCGAAAGACAGGATCCAGAAAGACGGCAAAAGTCTCATAACAGGTCTGACAACCCAGGAGTCCCGTTTTCCGAAGTTCTTCTTCGGTCTCCCCGCAGGAGGGACAGATCAGACTGGTCTTTTGCGGTCTGGACGGGGTCGCTGTCGCCGGATAACCAAACATCGAAGGCCCCGGAAGAAGGGAACCCGGAAAATTGTCCCAGAAGGAATTCGCGACTTGTCCCTGAAACTGCTGAGCGCACAGATCGCACAAATAAAGTTGTTCTTTTTTACCCTTGGCAGTCAGCTGCACGCTTGCCGGTCGCTGACCGCAATCCTGACAAAGCATCTTTATCCCTCCCCTTTGGCCGCAAGCCGGATTAAGATCTGCCGGAACAGATCGGAACGCACGCGATCACGTGCCGGCGTGGCGATTTGGCGGAGGCTGGCATCCGAAAGTGAGGCCTGCATGAGCAAAAGAACCTCATCGGAAATCAGTTCGAGCCTGCCCAACTGATCAATCATGACCAGCGCCTGATGCTGGCTCAAACGCTCGGACACCGACCGTGCCAGATGCATCAGGTAGTCGGATCCCTCAGAGGAGGGAACCCGCGTAATCCTTACGTAACCCGACCCACCCCTGCGGCTCTCCACCAGATAACCGTGGCGGTGGGAAAACCGTGTCGTAATCACATAAGTGATCTGGGAGGGGGCCACCTGAAGTTCCGACGCGAAAGCATTGCGCGAGATCACGCAGCAACCGTCCTGCTCCTCAATAAGTTCAAGAAGCGTCCTTTCAATCATGTCTGTCAAACTGCTCATTTTGTCGCCTTCCAGCATCTAGTCTTATACTATCTTTGACTTTCATTTTATGCCTTTCGCGCAGGCCCGTCAAGTGAAACAGCCCCGCGGTCGCGGAGCTGTCCAAGATGAAACGGGGGACGGCTCTTCCAAGGAGCCAGGTATTGAAACAACCGCCCGCTGATTCTGCTATGCTTGCGCTTCTTCCTCCTGAGCATCGGTCAGATCGAACAATTCGAGAAGCGGATTGCTTTCCTGGGCATCCTCTTCTTCCGGTGTCAGGTCAAAAGTGCACTTATTGACAAAGACCTCAGGATCCAAGCCCATGTCACGCATGAAGACTTCATAATCTTCCTGAGTTTCCTGGGTGAAGCCCAGCTCTCTGGCTTGTTCTTCGTAGCCGGTGCGCGCGATCTTCTCATCTTCTGTCGCGTTAAGCAGCGGCATGTTGGCCGGCACCACCGGGATGGCGCTGATATTGCGATAACGAGCCAGGCCCGTCCCCGCGGGGATCAGTTTCCCGATAATGACGTTTTCCTTCAAGCCTTCGAGCGGATCGATCTTGCCTTTGACAGCCGCGTCGGTCAGCACCCGGGTCGTCTCCTGGAAGGAGGCGGCGGACAGGAAGGACTCAGTCGCCAGCGATGCCTTGGTGATGCCAAGCAGCACCTGCTTACCTTCCGCAGGCTGCAAGCCGTGCTCCTCGGCCTCGGCATTGGCGCGATGGTATTCGGCCATGTCGACCACGCTGCCTGTCAGCAGCTGGGTGTCGCCCGGATCTTCGATCTTGAACTTGCGCAACATCTGGCGAACGATGATCTCGATGTGTTTGTCGTTGATCTCAACGCCGTTGTTCTTATAGACCTTGAGCACTTCGGCGATGATGTACTTCTGTACTCCCCGGGCGCCCTTGATCTTCATGATGTCATGGGGATTGACAGAGCCGTCGGTAAGCAGATCGCCCTCTTCGACCACGTCTCCCGTATCGACAATGAGCGGGGTTGAAATCGGGATGCTGTACTGTTTCGACTTGCCATCTTCCGAGGTCACGACCACGTCACGACGACGCTTCTCAGCCTCACTGACCGTTACGGTTCCTCCCAGTTCGCTGATCACCGCCTGGCCTTTGGGCTTTCTTGCTTCAAACAATTCCTCGACCCGGGGAAGTCCCTGGGTGATGTCATCGCCTGAAGCGATACCGCCCGTATGGAAGGTACGCATGGTCAGCTGGGTTCCCGGCTCGCCGATGGACTGGGCGGCCATGATACCCACAGCCTCCCCGATCACAGTCGGTCCGCCTGTCGCCAGATTTCGGCCGTAGCACTTGGCGCACACACCTTTGTCGCACTGGCAGGTCAGGTTGCTCCGGATGGGAATCCGGACCATGCCCAGCTCCTCAATCAGGGACGCGGTCGAGTTGCTTATGATCTCATTCTTCTCGACCAGCACTTCACCCGTCTCCGGATGTACGATGGGGAGCGCAGCGTAACGACCTTCAATCCGGTTGGCCAGATTCTCCACCACCCGCTTGGTCTTGCCGCCGACCACCACTGGTGCCACCTCGATGTAATCATCTGTGCCACAGTCTTCACTGCGGATGATGACGTCTTGGGAGATGTCGACCAGACGGCGGGTCAGATAGCCGGAGTCGGCCGTCTTCAGCGCCGTGTCGGACAGGGACTTGCGCGCGCCATGGGAGGAGATAAAGAACTCCAGCACGTTCATGCCCTCACGAAGGTTGGACTTGATCGGGATCTCGATGGTCCTGCCCGATGTGTCGGTCATATTGCCCCGCATGCCGGCCAATTGCTTGATCTGGTCAATGTTGCCCCGGGCGCCGGACAAAGACATCATGTAAATGGGGTTATAAACACCCAGACGTTCTTTGAGCGCCTCCGTGATCTCATCGGTCGTCGTACGCCAGATCCCGACCACGGTCCGGTAGCGGCCTTCTTCACTGAGCAGACCCAGCTGATACTGATGGTTGACATTCTCAACCCGTTCTTCAGCGGCCTTGATCAGATTCTCCTTGACCTCGGGCACTACCATGTCGAAGATGCCGATGGAGATCCCGCCGACGGTCGCGTAGTGGTAGCCAAGCGTCTTGATTTCGTCAAGCACCCTGGCCGTCTCTGTGATTCCGCAGGTGTGAATCGAGCGCTCAATGATCTTGGCCAGTTCTTTCTTGCCAATAACGAAATCGCATTCCAGGGCAATCTGGCTGGCATCATCGTCCCCGCGCTCGACGAAGCCTAGGGTTTGAGGGATGATCCCGTTAAAGATGAAGCGTCCCAGTGTTGATTCCACCAGACCTTGCCAGACCTTGCCGTCCCGCTCGATCCGTCGCCGGACCCGGATGCGCTGACCAATGGTGATCTGCTTGTCATCGTAGGCCATCATGGCTTCTTCAAGGTCGGAGAAGACCCGCAGCGGCGCATCTTCGGGGAAATCAGGGTTGGGTTTTTCGTTGGTCAAATAGTAACAGCCCAAGACAATATCCTGGGTCGGAACCGTCACCGGTTTACCGTCCTGGGGCTTGAGCAGGTTGTTGGATGAAAGCATGAGGAAGCGCGCCTCAGCCTGTGCCTCGGCAGAAAGCGGTACGTGAACCGGCATCTGGTCTCCGTCGAAGTCGGCGTTGAAGGCTGTGCAGACCAGGGGATGGAGCTGGATGGCTCTTCCCTCGACAAGAACCGGCTCAAAGGCCTGGATGCCAAGCCTGTGCAGGGTGGGCGCACGGTTCAGGAGAACCGGATGATCCTTGATGACCTCATCCAGCATGTCCCAGACAATGTCGCCTCCGCGCTCGACCTGACGGCGGGCGGATTTGATGTTCTGAGCGTAGCCATGGCGCATGATCTCACGCATAACGAAAGGTTTAAACAGTTCCAGCGCCATCTCCTTGGGCAGGCCGCACTGGTGCAGTTTCAGCTCCGGTCCGACCACAATGACCGAACGGCCTGAATAGTCAACCCGTTTGCCCAGCAGGTTTTGCCGGAAGCGGCCCTGTTTCCCCTTGAGCAGGTCGGACAGGGACTTGAGCGGTCTGTTGCCCGCGCCCGTCACCGGACGGCCACGACGGCCATTGTCGATCAAGGCGTCGACGGCTTCCTGCAGCATCCGCTTTTCGTTGCGGATGATGATGTTGGGCGCGCCCAGTTGCAGGAGCTTATTCAGCCTGTTGTTGCGGTTGATGACCCGACGGTAAAGATCGTTCAGGTCAGAGGTGGCAAAGCGGCCGCCATCAAGCTCGACCATGGGTCGAAGCTCAGGAGGCAGGACAGGCAAAACATCGAGCACCATCCAATCAGGGTGGTAGCCTGAATTTTTGAAGGCCTCAACCACTTCCAGTCGCTTGATCAGCCGCAGCTTTTTCTGTCCGCGGGCGTGGGCAAGCTCCTGTCTGAGGTCGTCAGCCAGACCATTCACGTCGATACCCGCCAGCAGGTCGCGGATGGCTTCCGCGCCCATTTTGGCGACGAAGGAATTGCGGCCGTATTCGAGCACCGCCTCCCGGTAATCGCGCTCGTTGATGATCTGCATTTTGACAAAGGAGGTGACGCCGGGATCAATCACGATATAGGCGGCGAAATAGATCACTTTTTCCAGATTTCGCGGTGACATGTCCAGCATCAGTCCCATCCGGCTGGGGATACCCCGGTAGTACCAGATGTGAGTGACGGGGGCGGCCAGCCTGATGTGGCCCATCCGCTCACGCCTGACCTTGGACAGGGTCACCTCGACCCCGCACTTGTCGCAGATGATATTGCGATAACGCTTAGTCTTATATTTGCCGCAATAGCATTCCCAGTCCTTGGAGGGACCGAAAATCTTCTCGCAGAACAAGCCGTCTGTTTCAGGCTTGAGTGTCCTGTAGTTGATGGTCTCCGGCTTTTTCACCTCACCTTTCGACCAGGTAAGGATTTTCTCCGGGGACGCGAGGCCGATACCGATTGATTCAAAATTACCCAATTCCGACATAACTCGACCTCCCTCCATTATTCTTGATCCTCATCTTGCCCATCAGCGGGCTCCTTTTCATCTTCAGACTGATCACTGACGACTGCCCCTTCATCATCCAGGACACCGTCTGTGAAGCCCTTTTCACCGAAGGATTCTTCTTCGGTCTCACGGGCGGTCTCTTCACCTAACATGGTGAGCAGAGTCCGGCTCGTTACTGTTTCTTCATCTTCAACATCGCTGCTGTCCGGGATGTCCATTTCTTCGTTTTCCTCAGACAGGATGTGGACATCAAGCGACAGGGACTGCAATTCCTTGACCAGCACCTTAAAGGCTTCAGGCACCCCCGGTTCCGGGATATTCTCACCCTTGACAATGGCCTCATAAGTCTTGGTTCTGCCCCAGATATCATCTGACTTGACCGTCAGGATTTCCTGCAGGGTGTAGGCAGCTCCATAGGCCTCAAGTGCCCAGACTTCCATCTCTCCGAACCGTTGACCGCCGAACTGGGCTTTGCCGCCCAGGGGCTGCTGGGTGACCAGCGAATAAGGCCCGATCGAGCGGGCGTGGATCTTGTCATCCACCAGGTGCAAGAGTTTCAGGTAGTACATGATCCCTACGGTGACCCGGTTTTCGAAGGGTTCACCTGTCCGGCCATCGTAGAGAATGGTTTTGCCGTCTGTTTCCATGCCGGCTTCCTTAAAGGCCTCAACCACATTCTGCTCATCCGCGCCGTCGAAAACGGGCGTCGCGATCTTGTAGCCGAGTTTATCGGCCGCCGCGCCAAGGTGCAGTTCCAGAAGCTGGCCCACATTCATACGTGAAGGTACGCCAAGCGGATTCAACACGATGTCCAGGGGGGTGCCGTCCGGCAGGAAGGGCATATCTTCTTCCGGCAGGATCTTGGAGACGACTCCCTTGTTGCCATGACGGCCGGCCATCTTGTCGCCGACTGAAATTTTTCTTTTCTGCGCCACGTAGACACGGACAAGTTTGGTCACTCCATGCTTGAGCTGCTCATCGTTTTCACGGGTAAAGGTTTTAATATCGACAACAACGCCCGACTCACCGTGAGGAACGCGGACAGAGGTGTCCCGGACCTCGCGGATCTTCTCTCCGAAGATGGCCCGGTAGAGGCGTTCTTCAGGCGTCAATTCCGTTTCACCCTTGGGGGTTACCTTGCCGACCAGGATGTCGCCCGCGCGCACCTCGGCGCCGATACGAACCACCCCTTCCTCGTCAAGATCCCTTAAGGCGTCATCAGCCACGTTGGGGATCTCGCGTGTGATCTCCTCGGGACCGAGTTTGGTATCCCTGGCTTCACACTCGTATTCCGTGATGTGAATGGAAGTGTAGACATCATCGCGGACCAGACGCTCATTCAGCAGGATGGCGTCCTCAAAGTTGTAACCTTCCCACATCATGAAACCGATCAGGACATTGCGGCCCAAGGCCAGCTCACCCTGATCCGTAGAGGGTCCGTCAGCGATGATTTCACCGGTCTCAACCCGGTCGCCCACGCTCACCAGCGGTCGCTGGTTGATGCAGGTTCCCTGGTTGGAACGGTCATATTTTCTTAGCTTATAGGTGTCCGTGGTCTGATCATCGGCACGAACCCGGATCTGATCTCCGGCGACGTGTTCGACCCTGCCGCTTCTGGCAGCGATCACACAGACGCCCGAATCCTTGGCCGCCCGGTGTTCCATACCTGTGCCGATCACCGGAGATTCCGTGGTAATCAGGGGAACCGCCTGGCGCTGCATGTTGGAACCCATCAGGGCCCGGTTGGCATCGTCGTTGCCCAGGAAAGGAATCAGGGACGTGGCGACCGAAACCAGCTGCTTGGGCGACACGTCCATCAGGTCAACCCGATCCGGATCGAGTTCGAAGAATTCATCCCGGTAACGGCAGGAAATCTTCTTGCCGATAAAGCGGCCCTGGTCGTCCAAAGGTTCATTGGCCTGGGCGATGTTATAGCGGTCTTCCTCATCCGCGGTCAGATAACGGATCTCACCCGTCACGATGCCCGCTTCCTTATCGTAGACACGATAGGGGGTTTCAAGGAAACCATACCGGTTGACCCTGGCATAAGTCGCCAGCGAGTTAATCAAGCCGATGTTTGGCCCTTCAGGCGTCTCGATGGGGCACATGCGGCCGTAGTGGGACGAATGAACGTCACGCACCTCGAAATTGGCGCGCTCCCGGGACAGACCGCCTGGACCCAGTGCTGACAAGCGTCGTTTATGGGTCATTTCGGCGAGTGGGTTGGGCTGGTCCAAAAACTGGGACAGCTGGCTGGAACCGAAAAACTCTTTGATGGCGGCCGAAATAGGACGGGTGTTGACAATGTCCTTGGGGGCCGCTGCCTTGATGTCGGGAATGGTCTGCATGCGTTCTCTGACCACCCGGTCCATCCGTGAAAAACCAATCCTCATCTGATTCTGGAGCAACTCTCCTACGGAACGGATCCGCCTGTTGCCCAGGTGGTCAATATCGTCCCGCTCACCGACCCCGTACTCGAGACCGATGTAGTAGCTGATGACCGCCAGAATATCGTGGAGGGTCAGGTTATGGGGAACCAGCTCCTGCCTGCGGGCTGTCAGCTGTTGTTGCAGCGAAACGGCAGGGTCGTCGGCTTCCTGGGCTTCTTCAACGATTTCACGCAACACAGGGGTATAAACCGACTCGGTAATCCCTGCGGCGGCATAATCGATGGCGTCCGCTGTTTCCGCGCCGAAGAAGCGGGCCAGGAACTTGGCGGCATTGACGCGCTCATTGCCTACGATCCGCAGCTGGCGGTCAAACTGAGTCACCGAATCACCGATCCGGTGAATGGGGAAGACATCGACGGTATTGATGCCCGCCTGCTGGATAGCTTCGGCAGATTCTGCCGTAATGATCTCATCTGCCAGAGCCAGGACTTCGCCGTCGCTGGCGATGATATCCG
>JAAZFK010000074.1 GCA_012511735.1 Clostridiaceae bacterium
CCCCTACCTTGATGTCGTTAAACTTTTCGAGGCTGCGGCCGCACTCGTAGCCGGCGGCCACTTCCCGGACATCATCCTTGAAACGTCGAAGTGAAGCAAGTTTCGTTTCATAGATAACGACTCCGTCGCGCAGCAGACGGGCGCTGTCGTTACGGTTGACCCGGCCGTCAGTGACATAACAGCCCGCGATGGTTCCGACACTCGAGGCGTGGAAGACATCACGCACCTCCAGGTGACCTACGACGACTTCACGCATGACAGGACCCAAAAGTCCTCTCATGGCGCGCTCGACTTCTTCGATGGCCTCATAGATGACCCGGTAGGTCCGAATATCAACATTGGAAGCGGCAGCGATCTGAACTGCTGTTGCCGCGGGCCGGACGTTAAAGCCGATGATAATGGCATCCGCCACTTCCGCCAGGCGGATATCCGATTCGGTAATGGCACCGACCGCACCGTGGATGACCCTGACCCGGATCTTGTCCGTCGACAGGCTCTCCAGTGAAGAGGTCATGGCCTCGACCGAGCCCTGGGCATCCGCCTTGATGATCAGATTCAGATCGATCAACTCCGCCTCGCCCATGCGGTCGAAAAGGGTGTCAAGTGACATGCGGGATGTCTGTCGCAGCGCTGTCTCGCGGTCCTCGACCCTGCGGCGGTCGACCAAATCGCGCGCGATGCGCTCATTCTCCACCTGGTAGAGGATATCCCCGCCTTCAGGCACATCTCCCAGCCCAACAATCTCAACGGGGGTGGAAGGTCCCGCCTGCTCGATCTGCTGACCCCGGTCGTTGTACATAACCCGGATTCGGCCGACCGTGCTTCCGACAACGACTGCATCGCCCTGATGGAGAGTACCGCGCTGAATCAGAATGGTCGCCAGCGGACCTCTCGTCGGATCCAGCTTGGCTTCGATGACCGTGCCCTTGGCCTGGCGATTGGGGTTGGCCTTCAGGTCGAGGACGTCCGCAGTCAACAAAATCATCTCCAGGAGTTCGTCCATGTTTTGACCTGTTTTCGCCGATACCGGCACAATGGTCGTCTGGCCGCCCCAGTCGGAGTCCATCAGCCCGTATTGAGACAGCTCGCGCTTGACCCTGTCAATGTCCGCCTGGCCTTTATCGATCTTATTGATGGCGACAATGATCTCGGTGTCGGCCGCCCGCGCGTGGTTGATTGCCTCAACGGTCTGCGGCATGACGCCATCGTCAGCGGCCACAACCAGGATGGCAATATCGGTCACCTGGGCCCCCCTGGCACGCAAGGTTGTAAAAGCCTCATGGCCGGGCGTATCCAGGAAGGTAATGGGCCTGCCATCCACCTTGACCGAGTAGGCGCCGATGTGCTGGGTAATGCCTCCGGCTTCACCCTCGGTGACGGATGATTCACGGATATAGTCCAAAATAGAAGTCTTGCCGTGGTCAACGTGTCCCATGACGACGACGACCGGCGGGCGCGGTTGCAGGTCTGTATCTTCGTCTGCTGTGTCGTCAAAGAGGATATCCTCCTCAGTGATCTCGACCAGGCGTTCGCTCTCAATTCCAAATTCAGACACGATGATTTCGGCTGTTTCGTAGTCGATTTCCTGATTGATGGCTGCCATGACGCCGAGCCCCATCAATTTCATGATGACATCGGATGTTGTTTTCTTGATGGCTTCCGCCAGCTCCTTAACGGTAAGTGTAGAAGGCAGCGTCACCTTGGTTAATTGAGCGACAGGCCGCTTGGGCTGATCTGTCGTAGGTTCGGGTGAACGTGAGCGCCTTCTTCTTCCACGGGCCATCGCTTCCTGTTGTTCGCGCCTGCCGCGATCACGGAAGTCACCGGCCCGGCGGTCCCGCCCCTTCTGGCTGCGGCGCGTTGCCGCTCCGGGTTTGGCGCTTTCAGCGGGCGGTTGGGTCATTGCAGGTGCCGCCGGTGGCTGAGTCCGGCTTCTTGGAGGAGCTCCGGCAGGGCGCGCTGGACGCCGGTCGTCCGTGCGGGCAGCCGGCGGCCTCTGTGCTTGCCGTTCGACGGCCGGGGTATCCCGGTCGGCACCCACATAGCTGCCGCGTTGAGCCCTCAAAGGCTTTCCATCTTTTGTTGTCAGGGGACGTGGCCTTGCCCCGGTTTGCGGCGCCGGCGCAGGTGGTCTGCGCTCGGTTACCCGTTCGGTAATGGGCAGGGATCTCTCCGCCACACTCAAGGGCCTGCGGGCCGGGCTTTCTTTTTTAACGGGCTTGGGTTTTTCGACCTTGGTGGCCACCGGTACAGGCTTGGGCTCCGGCAGAGGTGCTTTGGTTTTTTCCACCTTTTTAGCAACAGGTTTAGCAACAGGTTTAACCTGTTCAGGCTCGGGAGCTTTCTTTTCAACCTTGGGCGCAGGTTCCGGTTCGGCTTGCACCTTGACCGGTTCTTCCGTCTCCGGCGGCTCAACAGCCGCCACCGGGACCTGGATAACCGGTTCAACCTCCGCAACTTCGACCGGTTCGGGCTCAGGCTCGGGTTTAACTTTCGGCTTTTTGACGATCTTGATGACACCCGGGATCACCTTCCCGGAAATGCCCTGCATATCGATGGTGGAAGGTACCGGCAGGTCTTTCAGGTCCTGTTCAGGTGAAGTGGTGTCCTGCTCCGGCTCTTCTTGAGGAGCAACCGGTGCGGTCACCGTCTCCGGCTCCATGATGGATTCGATTGACTCGAGTTCTTTTTGCTGACGGAGAAGTTCCTCCTCCGTAATGAACCCTGACATGAGCCCTGAATTTGCTTCTTCTCTTTTTGCCATGCTCAGCTCATTCCTCCCGTTTGTGCGCGGACTTGACCGCCTGATCGATTTCGATCCAAATTATTTCAGGCAGTGGACACCTGAGCGCCCGCTGCAAGGATTGTCTTTTTTTTGCCTTTTCGAGGCACTCCTCACTGTAACAGAGGTAGGCGCCCCGCCCCGGCATCTTCTGCGTCAAGTCAAGTGATACCCCCCCGGGTCCCTTTGCGGCAATCCGCAGGAGTTGCTTTTGGGGGAAGGTCCCCCGACATCCAACGCAGGTTCTTTGGGGCACTTGTCTCAAGGTCAGGCCTCCGAGCCTTCTTCATCCAGCGAGTCGATGGTATTTTCCAACATATCCAGGTAATCGGCCGCTGTCTGCTCATCGCTGACCGCAATTTTTTCAGCGTCCGTCTCGACCGGGTCAACCTCATCATCCATGGGCTCACCGCGCTCTGCTTCATCGGCCGCGACCGCCTCATCAAAGTCGGACATCCAGGCTGATTCAAGAATTTCGCGATACTGGGTTTCGCTCTTAATATCAATTTTCCATTCGGTCAGCTTGGCTGCCAGCCGGGCGTTCTGCCCTTCCTTTCCGATCGCGAGCGACAATTGATGGTCGGCCACGATCACCCTGGCGCTTTGCTCTTCCTCATCCAGGACCACCCGGATGACCCGGGCAGGCGACAGGGCACTGGAGATAAATTCCGTAATATCCGGATTCCACTCGATGATATCGATCTTCTCCCCGTTCAGCTCCGTGATCACGGACTGGACCCTGGTTCCCCGTTGACCGACACAGGCGCCTACGGCGTCGATGTTGCTGTCATGGCTGGTGACGGCCATCTTGGTCCGTGACCCTGCCTCCCGGGCAATGTTGACAATTTCAACGATCCCCGCGCCGATCTCCGGCACTTCCTGCTCAAAGAGGCGGCGAACCAGGCCGGGATGACTGCGCGATACCATGATGACCGGGCGGTGATCCCGCTGGTCCACTTTCATAATGAAGAAACGCATATGTTTCTTGAAGGTGTAGTTGTCAAG
>JAAZFK010000075.1 GCA_012511735.1 Clostridiaceae bacterium
AAACACCCCTGCGCGAAGGGCGGAGGGGTGCACCTGATGGTTGATCCTTCCACCTCGGCGGGACAGCCTTTGCTGTTTACGTCCCCTGCGGGACTCCTGCTTTCTTCGGTTCGGTAGGTATTTCTTTTTTCAATTGCCCGCAAGGCGCGGGCTGCGCTTTACTTGGACAGCCTGGGATTGGTGCGGACACCGGGTCCCATGGTGCTTGTCAGGGTGCAGCGCTGGATGTACTGGCCTTTGGCGGCCGCCGGTTTGGCACGGATGACCGCGTCAAGGAGAGCGTCATAATTGTCAAGCAATTTTTCGGCTCCGAAAGACGCTTTACCTATGGCACAGTGGATGATATTTTGCTTTTCCAGCCTGTACTCAATCCGTCCCGCCTTGGCTTCTGTCACCGCCCGGCCCACATCCGTGGTCACTGTTCCGGACTTGGGGTTGGGCATCAGGCCGCGGGGACCCAAAACTTTACCCAGCCGGCCGACTACCCCCATCATATCGGGGGTCGCGATGGCGACGTCAAACTCCAGCCAGCCTTCTTTTTGAATTTTTTCAGCCAGCTCTTCCGCGCCGACAAAATCAGCGCCTGCCTCTTTGGCTTCCTCTGCCGCGGGTCCCTTGGCAAAGACAGCGATACGCAACTCCTTGCCTGTCCCGTGGGGCAGGATCACCGTTCCCCGGATCTGTTGATCCGCGCGCCGTGAGTCGACACCCATTTTCAGGTGGATCTCAACGGTCTCGTCGAATTTGGCGGTTGCGCCCCGAACCACCAGGTCCAAAGCTTCAGCCGGTTCATAGATCTCGTGGGGGTCGACCAGCTTGGCCGCTTCGTTATAGCGTTTTCCGCGTTTCATGCCGGTCCCTCCTATTGATCGTAATCTACGATGATGCCCATGCTGCGGGCGGTTCCTGCGACCATCCGGGCGCCTGCTTCCAAATCCGCGGCGTTGGTATCTTCCATTTTTATCCCGGCGATGCGTTTACATTCGGACCAGGAGACAGTTGCCACCTTCTCCTTATCCGGTGTTCCTGAAGCCTTGTCAAGATTACAGGCCTTCTTCAGCAAGACGGACGCCGGTGGGGTTTTCGTAACGAAGGAGTAGGAGCGATCCTGATAAACCGTGATCACGACAGGGATCAGCAATCCCATGTCTTTTTGTGTCCGTTCGTTAAAATCTCTGACAAACTGGGCAATATTGAGCCCGTGTTGTCCGAGTGCTGGTCCAACCGGCGGCGCCGGCGTTGCCTGGCCCGCAGGAATCTGAAGCTTCACATATGCGGTTACTGGCTTAGCCATTCTAGCCACCTCCCAAGTATTTTGATCTTTCGATCTTTATTCGCAAGACAGCAAGGCTGTCTATTTGCCTAATTCTGTTTCATGACCTGAGTCAGCTCCAGCTCAACCGGCGTCTCCCGCCCGAACATGGAGACCAGCACGGTCACCTTCTTCTTTTCGATATTAATTTCTTCGACCCGTCCCTCGAAGCCTTCGAGCGGTCCGCTGATGACCCGGACGTCGTCTCCGACATCGTAATCCATAACGGGTTCCCAGTCAGAGTCAAGACCCATCAGGCCCAACTCGTCTTCTGTCAGGGGTACCGGGTTGGTACTGGACGGTCCTACGAAACTCGTCACACCGCGCGTGTTACGCACGATGTACCAGATCTCATCTGTCAGGATCATTTTGACCAGCACGTAGCCGGGATAGATCTTGCGCTCGACATTGCGCCTCTTACCATCCTTGATCTCAATGACAGTCTCCGTCGGCACCAGCACCTCCTGGATCATCTCCTGGAGTCCCCGGTTCTCGATAATCAGATCCAAGGTCGCCTTGACCCGGTTCTCGTAGCCGGAGTAAGTGTGAATGACGTACCAGAGCGCCTCTTGGTTGTCGGGCGTTTCGCTCATCTTCTATCCCTCAAGCGTAATCCGCAGGCCATCGACAGCCGCCAGACGTGAAGCCTGGAAATCATGATCTGTCCATGTCTGTTCCTGCTCTGTGACCGGCGGGTCAAGATCGGCAGGTTGATCCTTGGTGGAATAGATTCCTGTCGTACGCATGATAAAGGTGATCAGGGTATCAAAGACAAGAATAATGACGACTGAGATGGCAATGATCAAAAGCACGGTCAACGTACTTTGCCTTAGTTTTTTCTTGTCAGGCCAGATCACCCGCTTCAACTCGGTGATGATATTGACAAACCACTTCTTCAGGCGACCGCCCAAGGACAATTTGGCGTCTTTCCCCACCGGTTTTCTGCCACGGCTATCTGCCGATTTTTTTGTTTTTTTGCTCGCCATTCCATCCACTCCCGTGAATCATCGATTACTTCGTTTCGCGGTGAATCGTGTGTTTGTTACAGAACCGGCAGAACTTTTTCAGCTCCAGTTTATCCGGCGTGTGCATTTTGTTTTTCTTTGTGTCGTAATTGCGCTGTTTACATTCAGAACATGCCAGCGTAATCCGCTCACGTGCACCGGGCTTTGCCATATCGGGACCTCCAAACAATCCAGTCAAAGACTTGTCCGCGCAAAAAAAAAGACCCTCGCGTCTGACAAGCAGGAGTATAGTAGCACAGCGCGTGAAAGCTGTCAAACACCGCCCTCATCGGGAATCATCGGGATAAATGACAAGGTAAGCTGGACAGTGAGGCGAAAAAAACGTCCAGCTTAATCTGGCAAATGAAATGTCCAGCTTAATCTGGCCATCGCCTCCTCTTTTTCTTCCCCTAAACTTTATACTATCGCAAGA
>JAAZFK010000076.1 GCA_012511735.1 Clostridiaceae bacterium
CCACCCGGTTGATCTGGTTTCGTGTCACCAGCTCCTGGAGTTGCCGCCACATCTGGTTGTAAAGATCATCCGTCAGACGTGCCCGCATGGGCTCCCAATCCTGAGTCTCCCAGGCTCTTTGCATTTCGGAATAGAGGTTGGAGACCTTCTCCCGCATCTCCGCTTCGGTGAAGAAAGGATCATGTTGCCGCACCTGGTCGGCGACACCGGTTGAGTGGGCCGGGGGTGGAGAAGGAACAGACGTCGATCCCGGGGGGTTACCTTTTCTTGCTTTCAGAATGACGAACACAATGATGATAATAAAAATCACCAGGCCAAAAGAAGGGCTCCCCCCGACACAGGAAAAGCCCCCGTCCGAACCGAAGCCGCCACCCCAATCGCTGCCGCCGGATGAGCCTCCCCAGCCTCCGCCGGAGGAACCGCCATAATCGCTGTCCCCACCAAAAAAGCCCGCGTCGGCGGGACCGGGATAGAAGCGGACACTGGCCTGGGCCGGCAGGCTGAAAACAAGCAGGCCCACGATGACCGCCAGTAATAGAAGTGAGATCTTAACAGTCCGCTTCATTTGCAAAAGCCCTCCTGTCAGCAGCTGTCCGGTACGGCTTCCAGCGGTCAATTCTTGTCGCTGTCGGTATTCTCTTGCCTGTAGAGGCGGATCAACGCCTGGGTGCCCAGATCGCCCCCACCATCGTCAGCCATCCGCTCGTAGAGCTTTAAGACTGTGTGAAGCATCGGAAGTTTTGCCTTGCGGCCGGCCATCTCTTCTTCAACGATCCGCATGTCCTTGATGAAATGCTTAATGAAAAAGCCAGGGTCATGGTCGCCTGACAGCACTCTGGGAGCCATGTGGCTGATCTGCCAGCTGCCGGCCGCGCCCGCGCCGATCGCCCGCAACATGGTCTCGGGGTCCAGACCCGTCTTCTCCGCGTAGAGGATGGCTTCGGTCATGGCCACCGTCGCTCCCGCGACAGCGATCTGGTTGGCCGCCTTGGTATGTTGTCCCTTACCGGCTCCGCCCATATAGACGATGTTTTTTCCAAGAACGGAGAAAACGGGCAACGCGCGGTCAAAGGCGTCACGGTCGCCCCCCGCCATGATGGAGAGGGTTCCCTGTCGTGCGCCGACGTCGCCGCCCGATACGGGGGCGTCCAGAAGCGCCAGGCCCGCCTCTTTGCCCTCCTCGTAAAGCCTCTCGGCAAGCGAGGGAGAGGAAGTGGTCATATCGATGACCAGCGTGCCGGGCCGGGCTGATTCGAAAACACCCCCCCGACCCAGCATGACTTGCCTGACGTCCTCAGGGTAGCCAAGAATGGTAATGACCGCGTCCGCCTCTTTGACAGTTTCGGCAATTGAACCGCCGCAGACCGAACCGGTCTGGCAGGCAATCGCTTCCGCCTTCTCCCTGCTCCGGTTGAAGACGACCAGACCAAAACCATGATGGCAGAGCCTGGCCACCATGGAGGCTCCCATGACCCCCGTGCCGATAAATCCGATCCGCTTAATGGACATCCGCCTGACTAAACTCCCCTTGCTGACATGATGACTTCAATCTGATCAGGATTGAGACCTACCATGGCCTCCCCCAGGTTTTCAGACACAGCCGCCAGCCTTTCAGGATCATCGTAGTGCGTGCAGGCTTCAACGATGGCCTTGGCCCGCTGTACGGGATCTCCAGACTTGAAGATGCCCGATCCGACGAAGACGCCTTCAGCGCCAAGCTGACGCATGAGCGCGGCATCGGCCGGTGTCGCGACACCGCCGGCTGAGAAGTTGGGCACGGGAAGTTTGCCGTGCTGATGGACATATTTGAGAAGCTCGACCGGAACAGCCAGTTCTCTTGCCCGGACATAGAGTTCGTCTTCGCGAAGTGACGCGACTTCCCGGATCTGTTCACTGATCTTGCGCATGTGTTTGACCGCCTGGATCACGTCTCCTGTGCCGGGTTCACCCTTGGTCCGGATCATGAGCGCGCCTTCCGCCAAACGCCTCAGCGCCTCATCGAGACCGCGGGCGCCGCATACAAAAGGTACGTCAAATTTCGTCTTATCGATGTGATAAACCTCATCAGCCGGTGACAACACTTCGCTCTCGTCTACAAAATCGACACCGATCGCCTGCAGGATCTGAGCTTCCACGAAATGACCGATACGAACTTTCGCCATGACGGGAATTTTGACTGCCTTCATAATTTCTTTGACCATGGCGGGATCGCTCATCCGTGAGATACCGCCTGCGGACCGGATATCCGCGGGAACCCGCTCGAGCGCCATCACCGACACAGCGCCGGCTTCCTCGGCCACCTTAGCCTGCTCAACATTCACGACGTCCATGATGACGCCGCCTTTCAGTTGCTCCGCCAGTGAGCGGTTAAATTGTTTCATCTTAAATCACACCTCCTAATATTCTGTGCTCAACAACCATGACTGGATACTCTAAAAAGCCCCCGGTACCGGAGGTTTCATCGCAGGTTATGGTTTTCACCAGTACTGGCAACAGTATACGCCGACCCCAAGGTGAACGCAACAAAAAAGCCCTTGACGCGGTTCCGTTACAGTGATTGACAGTCGGGGATTATATCAATAATATGTTATCGATATCGGGAGGTTTACGTGGCTTCTAATTCACTTTCTTTCCAGACGCTTCAGCGCTTGCCCTACTACCTTGACTACCTGAGGGAAGTGGAAACTGAAAATGTGTCTTCGACGGTCATCGCCGCGGAGTTCGGCTTACACGAAGTTCAGGTCAGGAAAGATCTGGCGTCCGTCAGCAAGCTGGCAGGACGGCCCCGGAAAGGCTTCGATACGCAGTCGCTTATCCGGGACATTGAAGAGATCTTAGGTTACGGGCATGTTGATGAGGCGGTGATCGTCGGCGTCGGCCACCTGGGAATGGCGCTGGCCAACTATGCCGGCTTCGGCAAGTACGGCCTGCGGATCGTGGCCGGCTTCGACACCCGTATCACACAAGAGGAATCCCTCAACGAGATGCCTCTTTATCCCATGGAAGAGCTGGAGTCTGTCATTTCGGAACGCAAGATCCGATTGGGAATCATTACAGTCGATGGGGCCAATGCCCAGGCTGTCTGCGACCAGCTGGTCGCAGCGGGAATCAAGGCCGTCTGGAATTTCGCGCCCGTCATCCTGCAGGTTCCGGAAGACATCATCGTCCAAAATGAAAACATGGCCTGTGCCCTGGCCATCCTGTCCCATCATCTGAGAAAATAAAAGCTTGAGGGCTCCTCGCCCGTGTTATCATACTGGCATGAACGGGTCGGACGAAAATATCCTTGTCATCATCAACCCCAAGGCTGGCCGTTACGGATCCGTATCAGCCGCCGGGAAACTTTGCAGGGAGTTGAGACAGGCCGGCGCCCGCGTCAATGAAATCACCACCACCGGCATGGGGGATGCCCGCAAGATCGCCTTCAACCAGGCTCCCAATCACAGCCTGGTCGTTGCCTGCGGAGGTGACGGAACCTTGTCGGAGGTAATCTCGGGACTTATGCGGCTCCCGTCCCCTCCTGATGTCGGTTTTCTACCCATCGGTTCAACCTGTGACGTCGCCCGCACCTTCGGACTTCCTTCCAACCCTGTCAAAGCCGCGCGCGGCATGCTGAACGGGATCCCCTATCCACTTGATATCGGACAGGTGACCGGCAGCCAGGCCTCCATCCGCCAGGATCTTCCGCAGGGCACGGTTCCCCATGAAGCGGATCAGCTCCCCGAGTATTTCTCCTATGTGGCGAGTTTTGGCGCTTTTACAGAAATCGCCTATGCGACAAGACGCCAATTGAAAAAGAGCCTGGGTCATCTGGCCTATGTGCTGAAGGGACTCCAATCGGTTGGCAGCATCCGGCCTTTTGAAACGGAAGTGATCTTGGATGGAGAAGATTATTCCGGTCACTATATCTTCGGCGGGGTCCTCAACTCAAATTCGGTCGGCGGCCTGGTCAGACTGGACGATGTCATCCTGGACGACGGCCTTTTCGAGGTTCTGCTGGTCAAGCCCCCCCGTAACGTCGGCCAGACCGCACGGCTGGTCTCACAATTGTTGCGCAGGAAAACAGGAAATGACATTATCCGGCGCCGTGCCCGTGACATCAGCTTCCGCTTCATCGAGCCCGTCTCCTTCACCCTGGACGGGGAATACGGAGGAACCAGAAAGAGCTGGCAGGTCACCAATATCAAGCAGGCCGTCCGTCTTCGCCTTCAGGATCCGCCCAAGGCAACAAGCTGAGAGGAGGGATCATCATGCGTCAGGATCATGGCCTTGGTTTTCTTCTGACTTACGAGAATGTCGCCTGGTTTGACGGCGGCATGGTCCGCATCCTCGATCGCCGCGCCTACCCCCATAAGATCAAGTTTGTGGAATGCCGGACAGTTGATCAGGTGGCCCGGGCCATTCAGGACATGGTGACGCAAAGTGCCGGTCCCTACACGGCCGCTGCCATGGGCATGGCTCTACAAGCTTATCTGGTCAGGGGCCAGGGCCGGGATCGTCAACTGGAAGCTCTGGGGCTGGCCGCTGAAAAACTTGCGACAGCAAGAACCACGACCGAACCCCGGATGAGACGCGTCACTGCGGCGGCTTTAACCGCGGCAAGAAAGGCCCTGGATCAAGGTGAGCACGACTTGTCCCGGGTCCTGTTTGATGTAGCCTATCAATCCCTGGAACGCCGTTATGAGCGGATGTCTCGTGTCGCCACTCAGCTGGTGTCGCTCCTGCCTGAGCGGGCAAGGGTCATGACGCATTGTTTTGGCGAGACCATTGTAGGAACCATGATCCGCGCCGCCAAACTGGAGGGCAGGGAACTGGCCCTTTTCACTCCCGAAACACGTCCCTATCTCCAGGGCGCCCGCTTGACCGCCAGTGTGGCGGCGGAGATGGGGATCCCCGTGACCGTCATTACAGACAACATGGCGGCGGAGGTATTTTCAGGCAGACAGGTCGACCTTTTGACAACCGCTGCCGATGCTATCACTTCGGACGGTTACGTGGTTAACAAGGTTGGCACCCTGCAGCTTGCCATCATCGCCAAATATTACGGGGTGCCCTATTTTGTCACAGGCATTCCCGACAGCATGGCGATTGAAGACGTGGTCATTGAGCACCGGAATCCAGAACAGGTCCTGGAAGCAGGGGGAGTGCCAACCACACGCGAGGGAGTCAAAGGCTATTACCCCTCTTTCGACGTAACGCCCCCTCATCTGATCTCAGCTGTCGTCACGGACACTGCCATCCTGACCCCTTACAATCTGTCCGACTACCGCCCGCCGGAAGGCGAGGGAGACTATTGGGGATGACCGGCCTCAAGACGTCTGCTCTGCTTGGTCGGTTGCGTGTTATCATGGACAGCGGATCATCAATCAACCAGTCAAGGGAGGTGTGATCATGGCCGAAAAAGACATCCGCCTGACACAATTAACCAAGGCCGGCGGCTGAGGAGCGAAGGTTGGACCGGCGGTCCTTTCCGAACTTCTAACGGGCTTGCCCAACATAAAAGATGACCGGCTCCTGGTCGGCTATGAAACAGACGATGACGCCTGTGTTTACCTGGTGTCCGATCAAGTCGCCATCATTCAGACGGTTGATTTCTTTCCGCCTGTCGTCGACGACCCTTACGATTACGGACGGATCGCCGCAACCAATGCCTTAAGCGATGTCTATGCCATGGGGGCGACACCCAAAACGGCCTTGAACCTGCTTTGTTTTTCAGGTTGCATGGATCTGGGGGTCGTTCGCAGGATTCTTGAAGGCGGTGCCGATGCCTGTATGGAGGCAGGGGTAACCGTCGCGGGTGGACACAGTATCGAAGATGAGGAGCCGAAATACGGGCTGTCCGTGATGGGCCTGTGTCACCCCGGCCAGATCCGCCGAAACAATACGCCCCGCAAGGGGGATGTCTTGATTCTGACCAAGAAGCTGGGAACAGGGGCACTGTCTACTGGCTTGAAGGCCGATCTCCTCGATCAGGCGACTGAGAAGATGCTGGTGGATACCATGGCGACCCTGAATAAATACGCCATGGAGGCCTCCCTGCCCTTTGACGTCTCCGCTTCCACCGACGTGACGGGTTTCGGCCTTCTGGGTCATGTCCGGGAAATGGCGGGTGGCAATAAAGACGTCACGATCGAGCTGGACAGCCGGTCCGTTCCCCTCCTGCCCCAGGCCCTCGAGATGGCCAATCAAGGCATGCTGCCCGGTGGAACTCATCGGAACAGACAACATGTCGGAGACCAGGTCAGGTTCGATGATCAAATCCCCCTGGCTCTGACCGATCTCATGTTTGACCCGCAGACTTCAGGCGGACTTCTTTTGGCCATGAAAGATGAAGACGCGAATCTCTACCTCGACGCCATCAATGAAGAGGGTCGCGAAGCCTGGGTAATCGGCCGGATTCGTGATTGGGACGAGGTCGCCATCCGGGTGATCTGATCAGCCGAAGATCTCCGACAGGATCCTTTCGGTGTAGTCTCCAAAGAGGGGACCGCAGGTGTACTGCATGAAGCCCAGCTCACCGATGTCATTGTATTCAATCAGCAGGGGGCGACCATCTTCG
>JAAZFK010000077.1 GCA_012511735.1 Clostridiaceae bacterium
TCGAGAGCGTCCACGGATTCGATGTCGATTAAACGAAAAGTGGACCGGCCAGCGGAGGCAATCAGGAGCTGGCCGTCGGTAACCCGCATGGCCATGGCCGAAATCGCTTCCCTGTCTGTTTTGGAATGGAAAAAGACCATATCACCTTCAGCCATATACCCCAGGTCGGGCAAACCATCTTCCCTGGCGGGCAGGCTGACGGGCGCCCCCTGGTTGAAGAGTCTGTCGCGATCCCGGGACAGCCGCAAACCATTCAGCAGCCCCGCCACATGCATAGCACCTTCCGCGCTGATACCCCGGGCCGTGACCCCTCCGGGAACCACCGGACTGTTATAGAAGGCCATCATGGTCACAACCAGAAGTTGCTGGAGGTTGTCTTCCGGCAGGACAAGCGCAAGCGGCGGTACCAGCATGACACCTGTGGTATTGATCCAACCTGTCTTTGAGTCGGGCAGCCTGACCCGGAGAAGATCCCCATTCCGATAATCAGCGTAAAGAACCGCTCCCATGGGAGCCTCCACCATCAGGGACCCCGAACGCGCGTGGCTCATGACCCGCTTGAAAGGAACCCTGATCACCACCCTGGCAATAGCGCCTTCAGGGGAAATTGAGCTGGTATCCGCCGTCAGTTGGCTGCGCTTGATGTAGCCGGTCACCCCATCATCCATGCTTACCTTGATGAAGACCCGGTCGCTGGTGTCGGTCATGGTGACGTGTTCGTTGAGGATTGCCTCTGCCACCCGTTCACTGGACGCATCCGCCTGCAGGAAGACCGAGGCCGAAGCGGTGGTAACAACCGCAGTATCCTTGGCACGAAGGTAGTCATCCCAGCCTTCCGGCAGGGTCTCCTGTGGCTGGGGTGTCAGATCGAAATCGAAGGATCTGCCTGAAAGTTTGGGGACAATGAAAAAAAGGCCGGCCATGAGAAAGGTAAAGATAAGAGCGGCGAAGAACCAGGGGGGAATCCGCCTTTTCCTGCTACTTACAAAGACGGCTCTTCTTTTTTTCTTTTTGGCGGACTGATCGATCTCCAGAGGATCCGGGGTAATCCCACGCTTGATCTCAATTTTTGTTTGACCGTTTTTTTTCCCCTTTTCTTCACTCACGGTCAGCGCCCTCCCCTGTCCGGCCCTTCAGCGTCAGGACACAGAAGGCGACTGCATAGTCATTTTCATGGGAAATACTAAGTGAAAGTGATTGGCCGCCCAGCTTCTCAAAAAGTTCAAGGGCAGCGCCATGAAGCACTACCCGGGGCGCGCCGAAAGTGTCCGAGACAATCTCGATGCCCTGGAAGGTCACTCCCTCTCTTCCGATGCCCGTACCCAACGCCTTTGAAACCGCTTCCTTGGCAGCGTACCGGCCAGCCAGTCTCCTCGGGTCTGACTTGCAGATCCGCTTCTCCTCCTGGCTGAACACCCGGTCAAGGAAACGTTCACCGTACCGTTCCAGGACCGCCTGGAGCCGCTGAACCGAGATAAGGTCAACCCCCGTTCGCATGATGGACTAGGACCTCTCCTGTTTCTTTCTCAAGCGGAGATCATCGCCCAGGAAAGCGTATTTCAAAAAGTTGCCGTTCAACCGGCTGGCGATCCGGCTGTCATACAGTTTGGAGAAATCAGAGACTTCAATGTTCGACGCGATGATGGTCGCCAGATTCCGGCTTTGTCTGGCATCCAGGAGCAGGATCAGCTGGGCGTAGGTATCAGGAGTGGCCGGCTCCGTTCCCAAATCGTCAATCAGCAGCAGATCCCAGGTCTGCAAGGCATTAAAAAGCATGGACGCTTCTTCCAGCAAATCGGGATCAGGCCGAAAGGATGCTTTTTGACGCTTGTGCCGGGTGATCAGATCGAAAAGATTGGGGGCAGACATGTAGACAACCGGGTAGCCTTCTTCCATCAGCCGGTGGCCGATGCATTGCATCAGGAAGGTTTTGCCTGTGCCCGGCGCCCCCGAAAAAAACAGATTCCGGTCTCTCACTCGATCGAAATGACTGGTATAAAGCTGAGCCATCTGCAGGTAATCCGCCATCATCTCCCGGGCCGATACCTGGCTTTCACCACATTTAATCTGTCTGCTATCGAATAAATTGAGGTTAAAATCGGCAAAAGTATGATCGTCAGCCATGACATCCGGGAAATAGGCAGGAAGGATCCCCTGGATGATTTGCGTTCTGCACCGGCACCAGCCTCCGTCAATCCGGCCGGTATCCCCGCAGGCACGGCAAACATAAGAGGGCTGGTCGTAGCCATCCTTGATGCCCTGCCGCTTGAGAAAGGCCAGGCGCTCATTCTCAGCGTCGCCATAATCCGGGACCTGCTCCTCTTCCTGCTCAAGGACAGCCAGAAGCCGATTCAATCCCGCAAGTTTCAACTGTCTGTCGAGGGTTTCCAGATAAGGGTATTGCCGGTAAAGACGGCCGATCCGCTCATCGCGCAAGCGAAAGGCATCGTTGCGGCGTTGCTCATAGATACGAACCAGGTCGTCATTTATTTTTTGTGTCAGGCTTTTCATTCGTTTTGACCATCATCAGGTTCGATCTCACCGATGCGGGGCATCCGTATGTCATAACCCGCCTCGGGTCCGGTCGCGCGGTCTCCCTCTTCTTTGAAGTTACCGCGGTTGTCACGCGTGAGTACCGACTTCCTGCGGCCGCGCCCGGCATCGGCTTCGCGTTCTTTCTCGTAGCTTTTGACCTGTTCCAGCGTTTTGAGACCATGCTCATACCAGTCCTTCAGGACGGCACTCACGAACCGGATACTGGGTCGGGAGGCACCCCGTGTCTTGGACAGGGCCTCGTCAATGATCTCCTGATCGTAGCCGTACTCGTCAATCCAGCTGTCGATATCCTTCAGGTCATATTCAGTCAGCACTCTGCGAAGTTTCTTGCCCACATAGGCCTTAATCTGATTCTTCTCCAGGAACTTGGCGTAATAGACAGATAACTGATCGTAGGTCCTGACGCCGGCCGCCGCCCAGTCCTCGGCAATTCTGCTGGCATAACCAGGCCCGTCAAGTCTGTTGTTGTTGGCCGCCTCCTGGAAGAGCGCGTAGACCACTTCAGGCTCGAAGGCGTAGGCTTCAAACCAACGGTCGATCTGGTCGTACCACATGAAGGTCATAATCCCCTGGAAAAAGGTCATCTTGATCAGGTTGACAATACGTTCCCGCTCCTGGCTCAGGCTCTCGCGTTCGGTGATCTCGCTGGGACGGGAGGAGGTAATGGGTCGGTACCTTTTCTCCAGCTCAAGCATCTTCAGGTCAGTGATTGAGATCGACTTGTCCCCAACCACAATCAGCTGTGCGCGCTGAAGCTCAAGCAAAGCTTCATCAACTGCCTCTTCCGTAATCCCCAGCCGGTCGGCAATGTCGGCCCGGGTCGCGTCCCGGAGCCCATTGGCAGCTACACTGTTAAGGAAGAGATAGCATTTGACCGCGTTGCCACTCAATTTGGGCATCATGTCATGGATAAAGAGATCCGGCACATGTGTGTCACTGAACATGATCGAATGGTCATCTTTAATGCGCAAAGCAGGCACCCCTCCCTTCAACCGTCATGCTTTCTCATCTTAGCAAATTCCGGCTCTGAGACAAAGAGGAGAACCTTTGCGGGTTCTCCTCCGGACTTACGAAAAGTGTTGGCTTCTAGTCTGTCCTTGCCATCCGAAGGTAGGCACGGTAGCGTTCATCCGCCGCTTGACGGGCAAAGTCAAAGATCTCTTCGACCTGCTCTTTGGGGTACTTCTTGTAGAGCGAGGTGTAACGAACCTCCTGCTCCAGGAACTCCCTGTAGTCGCGCTCGGGCGCTTTTGAGTCGAGGATGAAGGGGTTCTTCTCCGCGTCTTCCGCCAGAACCGCCGGATTGTAGCGCCACAGGTGCCAGTAACCGGTCTCGACCGCGTCCTTCTCACGCTGCTGTGATAGAGACATGCCTCCCCTGATACCGTGGTTGATGCAGGGCGAATAGGCAATCACGATGGAAGGACCATTCCAGGCCTCGGCCTCACGAAGCGCCCTCAGGGTCTGTGCTTGGCTGGCTCCCATGGCAATCTGAGCCACGTAAACATAGCCATACTGGACCGCCATCATGCCCAAATCCTTTTTCTTCAGAGGCTTGCCTCCCGCGGCAAATTGCGCGACGGCCCCAAGCTGGGTAGCCTTTGAAGCCTGACCGCCTGTATTGGAGTAGACCTCCGTATCAAGCACCAGGACATTGACATCCTCGCCGGATGCCAGGACATGGTCGAGGCCTCCGTAGCCGATGTCATAGGCCCAGCCGTCACCGCCGATAATCCAGGTCGAACGAAGCATGATGAAATCTTCGAACTCCAGGACCTTATCGCGCAAGGCAGCGGTTTCGCCCGACAATTCCGCGTCGGTCAGGGCAAAGATCAGTTTGGCGGCGATACCGCGGGCCCCGTCCTTGACGTCCTTGTTCTCAAACCAGTCGGCGATCGATTCAGCCAAGGCCTCGGGCAGGTCACTGCGCTCCGACAGTTCCTTGATGTATTCAGTCACCCGGTCGCGGATCTGTTTGACTCCAAGGTGCATGCCCAGACCATATTCGGCGTTGTCTTCGAAGAGCGAATTGGCCCATGAAGGTCCGAACCCGTCATCGTTGACACAATAAGGCATGGAGGGCGCTGAACCACCCCAGATGGAGGAACAACCCGTCGCGTTGGCGATCATCATGCGGTCGCCAAACAGCTGGGTCGCCAGCCTCACATAAGGCGTCTCCCCGCAACCGGCACAGGCGCCGGAGAACTCCAGAAGCGGCCGCTCGAACTGGCTGCCCTTGACCGTGGTCTTGCTCATGGGATTGGGCTTCTTGGACAGAGTCTGCGCAAATTCCCAGTGGTCCGCTTCCAGCATATGATCTTCGAGCGGTTCCATGACCAGGGCTTTCTCCTTGGCGGGACAAACCTGGGCACATGATCCACAGCCCGTGCAATCCAAGGCGGAAATCTGGATTCTGAAATTGTATTCATCATAGGGTCTCATGCCCTTGAGCGTCTCGAAGCTTTCGGGCGCTCCTTCCTTTTCCTCATCTGTCAGGAGGAAAGGTCTGATGACAGCGTGCGGGCATACGTAGGCGCACTGGTTGCACTGGATGCAGTTGTCAGCGATCCACTTGGGAACATTGACCGCAATGCCCCGCTTCTCATACTGAGCCGTTGACTGGGGCATGGTGCCATCCACATGATCCATGAAGACCGAGACCGGCAGGCTGTCGCCCTCCTGACGATTCATGACGTCAGCGATCTCAAGCACGAAGGCCGGCGCGTCACGATAGACGAGAGGCGTGTCCCCGGCATCAGCCCAGGCAGCCGGTACTTCAATTTCCTGGACCTCTTCAATCCCGGCGTCAACCGCCCGGTAGTTCATATTGACAATGTCTTCGCCCTTATCACCGTAGGACCGGACGATGGCCTCCTTCATATGCCTGACGGCTTCATCGACCGGAATGACCTGGCTGATCTTGAAGAAAGCAGCCTGACAAATGGTATTGATCCGGCTTCCCAAACCGATCTCCTGCGCCATTTCAACCGCATCAATGATGTAGAAACGGATCTTGTTGCGGGCCAGGAAACGCTTGACCTGTCCGGGCAGGAAGTCGTCGAGTTCTTCCTTGGTCCGCGTCGTATTGAGCAGGAAAGAACCGCCTTCCTTGAGCACCTTCAGCATGTCGTATTTATCGATATAGGCTTGATTGTGGCAGGCGACAAAATCAGCGCTTTCTACCAGATAGGGCGCCCTGATCGGTGAATCGCCGAAACGGAGATCTGAGATGGTCACGCCCCCCGACTTCTTCGAGTCGTAGGAGAAATATGCCTGGGCGTACATGGGGGTATTGTCACCGATGATTTTGATGGAGTTCTGGTTGGCTCCGACCGTTCCATCCGATCCCAGGCCCCAGAAACGGGCAGCATAGGTACCTTCCGGAGACACTTGGAGTGACTCTGTGACAGGAAGCGACAAGTTGGTCACATCATCCTCGATGCCGATGGTGAAGGTCAGCCTGGGCTGATCCTGCGCCAGCATGTCGAAGACCGCATTGATCTGTGAGGGGGTCGTATCCTTGGAACCGAGTCCGTAGCGGCCGCCCGAAACCAGAGCCGGATTGTCCGCGCAGGAAAGCGCTGAAACCACGTCCAGGTAGAGCGCCTCTCCCGGCGCGCCCGGTTCCTTGGAGCGATCCAGCACCGCGATCTTCTTGACCGTGGAGGGAATGGCTTCCAGGAGTTTCTCCGCGCTGAAGGGGCGGAAAAGATGCACGTGCACCACGCCCGTCTTCCTGCCATTACAGTTCAGAAAATCTACGGTTTCACAGATGGTATCGTAAACCGACCCCATGCAGATGATAATCTCTTCCGCCTGCGGATCGCCATGATAGACGAAAGGCTTGTAGGTACGGCCTGTCAGCTCGCTGATCTCATCCATGTAGTGCTCAACGACGCCCACAACTTCATCGTAGTATTTGTTGGGCGCTTCCTTCATCTGGAAAAAGATGTCAGGATTCTGAGCCGTGCCGCGGATGCAGGGATCATTGGGGGTCAAGCCGCGCTGACGGAATTCCTCGAGCGCCTTCTGGTCGACCAGGCCGGCCAGATCCGCGTAATCGAGCTGTTCGATTTTTTGGATCTCATGCGAGGTGCGGAAACCGTCAAAGAAGTGGATAAAGGGTACCCGGCTCTTGATGGTCGCCAGATGAGCGACTACACCCAGATCCATAGACGCCTGCACACCCGGTGACGCCAGAATGGCAAAACCCGTCTGCCGGGCCGCCATGATGTCACTGTGATCGCCGAAGATGGACAGGGCATGTCCGGCAATCGCGCGGGCGGAAACATGGAAAACCGCTGGCAACAATTCGCCCGAGATCTTGTACATGTTGGGGATCATGAGGAGCAACCCTTGCGAAGCGGTGTAGGTGGTCGTCAGGGCCCCGGTGGCCAGCGAGCCATGCACAAAGCCGGCCGCGCCGCCTTCAGACTGCATTTCAATTACTTTGACTGTCTGCCCGAATAAGTTCTTGCGTCCTTGCTGAGACCATTGGTCAACGCTGTCCGCCATTCCGGAAGACGGCGTGATCGGATAGATACCGGCCACCTCGGTAAAGGCGTAGGACGCGTAAGCTGCCGCCGTGTTTCCATCCATCGTCACATAGTTTTTCTTTCTCGTCATTATCTTTCCCCTATCAAATTATTAACCTGTATGACAGTTATTAAGTTCCAGTTAGTAAGTATATCACGGTCACTGTTTATCGCTTCCAGAGTGAATGTCCGGTCATCTCCGCGGGGACCGGCAAGTCCAGGATATCCAGCATGGTTGGCGCCAGATCCGCCAGGCGGCCATCGAGAAGCAGACCCTGTTCAAGGCCCGCACCGATCAGTTTGACCGGATTGGTCGTATGGGCTGTAAAGGAGCCGTTGTTGACCGGGTCAATCATCTCTTCCAAATTTCCGTGATCGGCAGTAATAAGCGCCACACCGCCCCGGCTTATAATGGCGGGGACGATTCTGGACATGCATTGGTCGACGGCTTCCAGAGATTGGACCGCCGCTTCAAAAATGCCTGTGTGCCCCACCATGTCGCCGTTGGCAAAATTCAGGATGATGACGTCTGTCTTCTCTTGCCCGATGACTTCCAACAAGCGATCGGTCACTTCAAAGGCGCTCATCTCGGGCTGGAGGTCATAGGTCGCCACCCTGGGCGACGGGACCAGGATGCGCGCTTCGCCAGGAAAGGGCTCCTCGCGCCCTCCGTTGAAAAAGAAGGTGACGTGAGCGTATTTCTCGGTTTCGGCGATCCGTAGCTGCGTCAACCCTGCCTGCGCGACCGCTTCGCCGAAGATCCCCGTCAGGCGCTCGGGCGGATAGGCGGTCTTGAACCCGTCAAACGATTCAAATTCCGCGCTGTATTCGGTCATGCCCACATAGAAAAGGCCTAGAGGTGACCTGACGACCGGGAATTCATCGAAATCGGGCTGACAGAAGGCCCGGGTCAACTCCCTGGCACGGTCAGGCCTGAAATTATAAAAAATGAAGCTGTCACCCGGCTTGACCGGTCCGACAGGCATCCCTTTCTGATCGACCATCAGGACAGGTTTAATGAACTCATCCGTCACGCCGGCGGCGTAGGACCTGCGGATGGCGGCCAGCGGGTCAGTGGCGCGTTCACCCTCGAAATCGCTTGCGGTAAGCGCGCGATAGGCCTGTTCAACACGCTCCCAACGATTGTCCCTGTCCATGGCGTAAAAGCGGCCATTCAAGGAGGCCACCCGCCCGATCCCTACCTTGTCCAGGTGATCCAGCAGGACTTCCATGTATCCGGCGCCTGATTCGGGCGGCGTGTCGCGGCCGTCAAAAAAAGCGTGAATGGCGACATCGGTAAGGCCTTTTTCCTTGGCCATATCAACCAGGGCAAGCAAATGTGTCAGGTGGCTGTGGACACCTCCATCGGAGAGCAAACCGGCCAAATGAAGGGTGGCCTTGTTTTCCCTGGCCTGCTGCATGGCCCAGACCAGGGCCGGGTTCTCATAGAGGCTGCCATCTTCGATGGCCTTGCTGATGCGAAGCAGATCCTGATAGACGATTCTGCCCGCGCCGATGTTGGTGTGGCCAACTTCGGAGTTGCCCATCTGCCCCTCAGGCAGACCCACATCGGGTCCGCTCGTCTTGATCACAGATTCGGGCCATTTTTCAGAAAGACTGTCAAGGAAGGGCGTGTGAGCCGCAAGGACCGCATTGCCTTCAATTTTGTCAGAAAGTCCCCAGCCATCCAGAATCAAAAGGGCGACGGGTCTTGTGGGTCGATCGGTCATGCGCTACCCCTTGGTGATCCGGCCAAATTCATCGGCTTTGAGCGAAGCTCCACCGACCAGGCCTCCATCGACATGGGTCTGGGCAAAGAGCCCTGCCCCGTTGTCACCATTCACGGATCCTCCGTAAAGAATCTTGACCGGCTCGGCTTCTTTTTCGCCATAAAGTTCATTCAGGATCGTCCGGATGAAAGCACAGGCCGCTTCCGCCTGGGCATCTGTCGCCGTCAGGCCGGTACCAATGGCCCAGACCGGTTCATAGGCGACCATGACCTGGCAAAGCGAATTGGCCGGAACACTCTCAAAGGCAGCTTTAACCTGCCTGAGCAAAACATCTTCTGTCTTGGCTTCCCGGCGTTCCTCCTCAAGCTCCCCCACGCAGACGATCGGCCGGACACCCCAGCCCAGCGCCGCCAACAATTTGGCGTTCACGGTCTGATCCGTCTCACCGAAATAGGCACGGCGTTCGGAGTGGCCGATGATGACGTATGGAACATGCATATCAGCCAGCATTTTCATGGATACTTCACCGGTAAAAGCTCCGCCGTCTTCCTGATGACCATTCTGGGCGGCCACATGGACAGGCGTTCCCGCCGTATGCTTCAAGGCCCGGTCGAGCACGGTAAAGGGGACGGCCAGGATCACTTTGGCAGGAGAGGCCTTGGCATAAGGTTGGATCTGATCGATCAGATCCAACGCCTTGGCCGGTTCGCCAAAATTCATCTTCCAGTTGCCGGCAACCACCAGGCCCCTGGCGTCGCGGTCAAGCAGGCAATCGATGCCCGGCAGAACCTTGCCTTCCAGGAACTCAAGCGAAGCGCCGCCGCCTGTGGAAATATGGGTCACCTTGTCCGCAAAACCCAGCTGTTCCATGGCTGCCGCCGAATCACCGCCGCCGATGATGGAGACAATGTCAGCATCGGCAATGGCTTGCGCCACACGGCGGGTTCCACCCGCGAAAGCGTCGAACTCGAAGACACCTACCGGTCCATTCCAGACAACAGTCCCTGATTCCTTGATCGCCTGGCTGAACAAATCTGCTGTTTGGGGCCCGATGTCAAGCCCCATCATGTCCTCGGGAATTTGGTCCGAGGGCACAGTTAAAACTTGTGCGTCAGGCGCGTACCTGTCCGCTACGATGGTATCCACGGGAAGCAGCAGCTCGACTCCCTTTTGTTCGGCGAGTTTCATCAGGTCCGCGGCCAGATCCACCTTATCCGTTTCACAGATTGAAGTTCCCACGGACCAGCCTTTGGCGGCCATGAAGGTATAGGCCATGCCACCTCCGATCAGGAGCTTGTCGACATGATCGATCAGGTTGCGGATGACGCCGATCTTGTCAGAGACCTTGGCCCCGCCCAAAATCGCTGTCAAGGGTCTTTTGGGTTCGCGGACGGCCCTGCCCAGCATTTCAAGTTCTCTGTTGATGGTATAGCCAGCTACGCCGGGAAGAAAAGACGCTACACCCGCAGTTGACGCATGGGCGCGGTGGACGGCTCCGAAGGCGTCACTGGCATAGAGCTCCGCCAGGGAAGCCAGACTTTTCGCGAATTCAGGTTTGTTTTGAGTCTCTTCCTTGTGGTAGCGGACATTTTCCAGAAGCAGGATCTCCCCGTCTTGCAAAGCACCGGCTTTTGATTGAGCATCCTGGCCGATCACATCTTCAGCCAGAGTCACGGGAAGGTCGAGCAATTCAGAAAGACGCCTGGCCACTGGAGCCAGGGAAAGAGCCGGATCGAACCCCTTGGGCCTTCCCAGATGAGACACAATGACAAGGCGGGCTCCCCGCTCAATCAAGGCGCGGATAGTGGGCAATGCTGCCCGTATTCGCCGGTCATCCGAGATCTCCTTGGTTGCCTTCTCAAGCGGCACATTGAATTCGGCTCTGAGGAGGACACGTTTACCTCTTACTTCTACATCGTCGATTGTTTTTTTGTCGTAGCTAACCATGATTCCTTCACTTGTCTTGATAGCCGGCCAGGCCGGTCTGTTCCTGTCATCTCGATACTGTTTAAGGAGGCCGGAAGACCCCCATTAATTTTACTGCTTCCCGCCAAAAGACGCAGTTGCCATTTCCCCGAATATTCTAACCTAAATCCAGCCTGTTCGTGACTTGAAGACAATTGTCATGAAAAGGGACGACTTTCGCCATGGTACATCTCCGCGTGTTGGTCATCTCTGCCGTGACTGTCAGAGCCTGCGGTACAGATCAGGTCGAGCCCCGCCGCGACCTTGAACATCAATTGTGACTGCCTCGAGCTTGATTGACCGTGGAAGCACTCAATCCCTTCAATTCCCTTCCCACGCAGTGCCTCGAAGTGAACTTGCAGCTCGCTGAGCACTTTTCCTTCATCAGGGTCGTCGCACCAGCCATACAGCTGTGGATGTGCCAGGACGGCCAGGCCGCCTGATCGTTTGAACACCTCCGCAACTTCCTCTACGCTCCTTCTTTGACGCGGAATGTAAGCAGGTTTCCCCTCAGCCAGAAGCTGATGAAAAGCATCCAATATAGTGGCGAATCCGCCTTCCCTGACCAGCCACAAGGCCATATGAACGCGACCTTTAATGGAGCTTGCATCCGCCTCATCGGCCAGATCCGCCGCCTGGATGGCATAGCCAAGCTGGTTGAGACGCGCCAGCATCCGGCGGTTTCTATCCTCTCGCTCCCAAGCAAGTTCCTGCAGGTAGGCCTGAAGATCCGCGGGATTATCCTCGGTAAAGTAGCCCAACACATGGACTTCCCGTCCCTGGAATTGCGCGCTGCATTCGACGCCGGGGACGAAGCGGGGCAAGCCAGGGCTGGAGAGCCTGTCCATCTCATCCCTGACGCCGGGAATACCAGCCATGGAATCATGGTCTGTCAAAGCAAAAGCTTTGAGCTTATTGGTGGACACCTGACGCACCAGCTGGGCCGGACTTTGCGCCCCGTCCGAAAAGTAAGAATGTAAATGAAAATCTACGCCGCCCGACAAAGAGGCCTCATGCAGGAAGCGGGCAAGCGGAATATCAGTCATATCCGCTTGCTTTCCCCGCCTCGTCCCTCTCAAAAGTCGCCTCAATAAAGTAACGTGGCCTGGCCTTGACTTCGCGGAAAAGACTGTCGATGTAAATGCCAATCAAACCCAAACTGATCAGGATGATGCTGCCGATTAAAAGCTGGAGCAAAATGACTGTGGTAAAACCGGTCGCCGCCCGCCCTTGAAAATACCTGACCAATGTCTGGATGGAAAGACCGAAGAAGATCAGAAGGAAGATGGTCCCTATGCTGCTGATCAAAATCAAAGGTCGCGAGGAAAATCCCGTCAGCGCATTGATGGAAAGGCGTATCAACTTGCGAAGGCCCCACTTGCTCTTGCCGGCCTGGCGTTCTTCGACGGTGAAGGAGAACGAAACCCGCTTAAATCCCATCCAGGCCGAAAGCGCGCGAAAGAAGGTATCTTTTTCGGGTATGGTCTTCCAGTAATCAACCACCTTCCGGTCCAGCAGCTTGAAATCAGACGCGTTCCTCAGTTGGATGCCCGACATTTTCCTGAAGATTGAATAAAACAGCCGAGCCGCCAATCGATTCTCCGCCTGAGGGCCACGTCCGGTCTTGACGCCCTCAACGACCTGGTAGCCCTGCCGCCATAAATGGATCATCTGGGGGATGTAATGGGGCGGGTGCTGGAGGTCACCGTCCATGACGATGACGGCATCACCCAACGCCTGATCAAGGCCGGCACAGATTGCGGCTTCCTTGCCGAAGTTTTTCGACAGCCGGAAGGCCCTGATCCGTCCGTTCTCTTCAGCGCTATCCAGTAACAGATCCCAGCTGTCGTCCTCCGAACCATCATCAACCGCGATGATTTCGTAGGCCAGATCCTCCTGTTCCAGAACCCCGCGTACGGTCTCCAGGGTGAGGACGATCTGATCCGCTTCGTTGTAGAAGGGGATGACCAGGGAAATCACTTCCGAATTTCTATGACGCATGGCCGCAACGCTTCCTTTAATAAAAATGGACGCGTAATGATTACACGTCCACCTCTTGTTTCATTACCATCGGTAACGCTTAGTCGAGCACGCGATTGACACGGGCCGGAGCAGGATAGTTCATCAGGTCAGTCGTGATGACTCCTCCGTTGGCGCTGCTCGCGTGGATCATCTTGTTGTCGCCGATGTAGATACCGACATGATGATAACCGCTTCCCCTGCTGAAGAAGAGCAGATCACCGGGGAGCAGATTGGAGAAATCGCGCCCCGAGATGGACACTTTGGTTCCCAGTTGCCTGGCCTGCGGGTCGGATCCGTGCGGAATATTCTTGTAGCCGATGGCTTCGTAGGTATACTTGACCAGGCCGGAACAGTCAAAGGCGCTCATGGATCGTCCGCTCATCCGGTAAGGCACGCCCAGAGCCGATTTTGCGATATCAACCACGCGCTGTCTGCTGTCGCTGTTGGCGGCGCTTCCCGATGAACCTGTCTGGCCGGATCCGCTGCTTCCTGACGACGATCCCCCGGAACTGCTCGAAGACGAGGACGAAGAGCCGGACGAGGGCTTGGTCTTAGAGATCAAATCATTGGAGATATAGCCGGTCTTGCCGCCGGATGTCCTGATCATGGTCCAGTCCGGACCTGTCGCCAGGCTGGTGAGCTGCTCACCCAGGCGAACAACGATGACAATAGCGCAGCTGGTGTTGGGTTCAGATCGAATATTGGCGGCGCCCGTAGAGACATAGACTGACCCGGAAGACTTGGTAAATCCTTCGGGTGGCGGCTTGATGTTGGTCAGAAGATCGCTTCGGATAAAGCCGGTCTTGTTATTGTCAAGCTTGATCTTGGACCAGGTGTCATTGGCTTCCAGCTCGGTCACAGCCTGGTTGATCTTGACGCGGTCGATGACGTCAGAGTCGGTCGTCGGCGAACTTCTGACATTGACCTGGTCGGAAGCGACGTAGAGCGTCCGGTTGGTTTTGACAAAGGGATTGGCGGGAGGGGTATCACGCAAGAGGTGATTGAACACATAGGCGATGACTCCGCCCTCGGTCCTGACCTTGGACCAGCCACCGTTGTCGGAAATCTGATAAAGCCGGTCGTCCATGAAAGCGGCGCCGATGATCTCGGAGTCAGTCGAGGGCTCCTCGCGCAGGTTGGCCACCTCTGTGTCCACGTATTTGTAACGCCCCGTTTCGAGCTCTGTGATCTCGTCGGCGGGCTTGTCCGGCCCGAACAGGTCGTTGTGCATGTAGCCGCGAAGTCCGTGCTCTGTCCTGATATTGGACCATTCCTCCCCCGCTTCCAGGACCAGGATGGTCATACCCCGCAGGCCGAAGCCTTCAATGGGATAATTGGTGCCCGGACCCTCCCGGACGTAGACCTGACGATTTTGGATGTAATAAGTCTCACCCGTCCTGGGGACAAAATGGGGCACATCACTGACATCTTTACTGTGGATAAAACCCTCAATGCTTTTGTGCCTGACGGGAATCCAGTCATCGGCGTCGGCGGTCTGGAACAGAATATCACTCTCCCGGACCGTGGCCAGCAAGTCGGACGCGCTGTCAGGAGCGGCGTAAATACCGGCCGATTCGCTGATTACATAGAGTCTGGGATAGGATACTTCCCCGGAATCTTCGGTTTCCGGCGCCGTTTCAGACGGATCCTCCGGCTCGATCAGCACGATGGTGGGAGCGGGGCCGGTTTGATCCGTATCAACAGGGTCAGTCTCCGTCTCGATCGGAATGGGATGATCGCGGTCGATCAAGCCAACAGGCGCATCCAGGTCGCCGTACTCCTCAAGGGCAACTTCGACCTGTTTGGAGGAAGCGACCGCAACGATAAAGAGCGTGAGGATCAAGACAAAAGCAAGGGCGGGAAGGCCGTAGAAAATAATCCGTCCCCGATTCCCTGTGGCGGGGCGCCGGCGTCTTCTCACGTCGGGGCGACCACGCCGGACGATTCGCTCGGGCTTGATCAAAGGTTCTTTTCCGTTCCCCGTGTCAGGGGTCTTATCTGGCATGTCGTGTTTCCTTCCATAAGAAAGAGGCGCCGAATGCAAGTTCCGGCTTTTGGCCATTATAACACCCGCGA
>JAAZFK010000078.1 GCA_012511735.1 Clostridiaceae bacterium
CCTTCGCCCATCTGGATCTGTCGCCGGAGAACCTGATCATCCATGAATCGGGGCGAGCCTGCATCATCGATTTTGCCTCAGCCCGCTTCCTTGACGGACGGGCGGACGCGCCTGACGGGAACCGATCCTTAACAGCCGGTTACGCGGCTCCGGAAGTCTATTTTGGCGCCCTGAGCCCGGAGACCGATCTTTTCAGCCTGGCCATGACCTTGCTGGCCGCCTTCTCGGGCAAGATGGCATCCGAGCTCGACAGCCGATCCATCAGGAAGATGATGAAAGCTTTCAAGCCCTCCTTTGCCACCAGGCTGACCGCCTGTCTGGCCGACGATCCGGCCTGCCGGCGTCCGGCTGTGGAGGGGACTTTTTTCGGGCAGATGCTGGAAACTTTCGACAAGCCCCGGCAGGATGAATCAAAAGACAGGGAGATACAGGTGCCTTCAAAGAGGCACCCTGATCCCTGCCCTTTTCTGCCTGGCGACTGTCCCTTTTTGCAGGCGGCGGACCGGTACAGGGAGCTGGCGGCAGACTGGCCGGGTCCCGAAGGATACCCGGCCACGTGCTACAATGAACCAGAATATGACTGACCAGACCGTCCGGTCCGCCGGGAAAAAGGAGAAGTGACTGATGTCTGAAGATAATCGCAAGCGCGGGGATGTCCGCCGAAGAGAGATCAAGCCCCGGGAGGGGTCGCCGGCTCAGGGGACCTCTCAGGAGAGCAAGCCCAGACAGGGCAGTGGCGGTGGATCCAGGCAAAACCGTTCCGGCAAGGGGCGGGGCGGAGCGGCGCGAAATACTCAAAAGAGCCGTGACACCGACCGCAGGCAAGCGCCCGCGCAAAAGCAGCAAAAGCCGAAAACCGCCGCGCCACAAGATCAGGAAAAACCGGTCAAAAAGGTCCAACCCAAGAAACCGGCCGCGGATCAGGGCGAGCGGAAGAAGAAGTCGGGCAGGGGCAGGCGGAATCCCAAAAGACAATCCAGACGCGAACAAGGGCAATTCCGGGGTCAGGAGACTGCCGCGGACGTGGCGCGCGACATTACCCGCATCGAAAAGGATATCCAGATCGATCTGGACAGCATCCGCAATCAAAAACTCGATCTGTAAAGATCCTTCTTTGTCGGTACCGCTTCCATGACTGGCAGGAGGACAGAAGACCAGAGGCGCACACCCCTGGTTGACGCGCTGCTGAAGATGCAGGGCCGGGTGTCCTTTCACATGCCCGGTCACAGGCGAAGTCCGATCTTTGACGATCCCGGGACTTCCTGCTTCCATCTTCTGGATACGACGGAGCTTGAAGGATCGGGTGACCTGGCCTCGCCTTCGGCTCACGTGCTTGAAGCCTACCAGCTGGCGGCGGCTTTTTTTGGAGCAGCGGAAACCTGGTTTATCCCGTCAGGCACCACCAGTTCTCTTTTTATTATGTTGGCCAGTCTGCTGGAGGAAGGCGATCAGCTGATCCTGCCGCGGGCCGTCCATATGGCGGTGGTCCACGCGGTGGCCTTGCTGGGTCTGGAGCCGTGTTTTGTGACTGGCCCGGACAGCAGTGGCTTTTCCGATGGTCAGCCCGACGCGCGGGCCTTCATTGAATCCATCAAACAGTACCCGGAGGCCAAGGCCTGTCTGGTGACCCGGCCGGATTATTTTGGCCGCGTCATGGATCTGTCGCCGGTCGCCCGTGAGGCGGGGCGCGCCGGCATGGCCCTGCTGGTGGATGAGGCGCATGGCGCCCACTGGGCGGCCGCTCCGGATCTGATGCCGCCAACCGCGCTTTCCCAGGGCGCCGACATGACCTGCCAGAGCGCCCACAAAACCTTGTCAGCCTTGACGCCGGCCTCCCTGCTCCACGTGTCCCGCAAGGCGCTGTCCGGCGGTCTGGTGGATCGGGACCGGCTGGCGGGCATGGTCAAGGTCTTCCAGACATCCAGCCCTTCTTTTCTTATTGCCGCCTCCATCGACGCGGCGCGGGCCCAGGCGGCTTCCGACGGGCGGAAGGCGCTGGTCCGCCTGATCCGTCTGAATCAGGAGCTCTGTGACCGCTTGCCGGCTTCTTTCGAAAGGGTGTTGCCCCCGGGCGCCGATCCGTCCAGACTGGTGATTGATTTCTCCAAAACGGGACGCGGCCGTCTGGATCTGATCGCCCATCTGGATGAAGCGGGGATCGATGCTGAGTTGATCGACCTGACCCGGGTAGTTTTCATTCCCGGCCTGGATCAGGATGAAGAGGATTATGACCGCCTTTATCAGGCGCTCGTCTCCCTGCCCCCTGAAACAGATCAGGCACGGAGGAAGGCACGTTTGAATAAAAATCGGACTCTTCTGACCGAACGTGACACCTTCTTGTCCGCGCCCGCTTCTTTTGTCCAATCACCCCGCCAGGCCCTGCTGGGCCGCAAGCGGGAAAAGGGACTTGCAAAGGAAGTGATCGCCCCTTATCCGCCCGGTGTGCCCCTGATCTGGCCGGGCGAGCGGATGACCGCCGCCCATGATTTTCACCTTCGGGCCCTGCGGTCGGAGGGGGTCACGGTCCGAGGCTTTTCGTCCCCCTGGTATTAGAGGGATTTCCTTTCTTTATGCTAAGATAAAGCCACTCAGGTGAGCGTTCACAGGAGGGAAACGGAACCGTGTCCAGAGGGAAATTAATCACATTTGAAGGGATCGACGGGTCGGGCAAAACGACCCAGATCGGCTATCTGGCCGACTACCTTCGATCGTTCGATTTGGATGTGCTCCTCCTGCGTGAGCCGGGTGGGACCCGGATCGGCGAGGATATCCGACGCATTCTGCTGGACATGCGGTCTCATAAGATGACGTCCGAAACAGAACTGTTTCTCTTTGAGGCGGCCCGGGCTCAGCTGGTCCGGGAGGTCATCCGGCCGGCTCTTGAGAAAGGGCAGTGGGTGATCAGCGACCGTTTCCATGACTCCTCGGTGGCCTACCAGGGCTATGGCCGGGGTCTGTCGATTGATCTGGTGATGGCCCTCAACGATCTGGCCATCGGGGAGACCGTGCCGGATCTGACCATTTTGTTGGAACTTAGCCCCAAGGCGCTCGCCGAGAGGCTTGAAAAACGCCACGGCGAAGGCCAGGGCGACAGGATCGATGTCGAATCGGATCAATTCAAGGAACGGGTTAGCCGGGGTTTCCAGACTATGGCTCAGGCGGAGCCCCAGCGCTTTATACGCATCGAATCTCTCGACGAGAAGGAGAGAACGGCTGAACTCATTCGCCAACAAGTTAGGAGAATTTTATTATGAAACTCATCTTTGCCATTGTAAGCGACGACGACTCCCCGCGGCTGATGGCTGAAGTCAACCG
>JAAZFK010000079.1 GCA_012511735.1 Clostridiaceae bacterium
AACCGAGCAATTCGTCTATTTCTCCATTGAGTTCAAGCAGCGATTCTACAGCGAATTCATGAGCGGAAAGAAGCCCAGAAAAATCATCATCGGCATGGGACTTGACCCTGAATTGCTGGGCCAGTCCCGAATCAACGGCATCAAACAATATGTGATGAGATACGCGAAAAGAGATAAGGGCTTCACGGACATACTCACCAGCCCTGATATCTATTTGCCTGTGCGGCAGACCCCGGAGGAAAAGATCCGGCGGCTGGAACATCAGCTGGCCTACACAAGGCAGGAGCTAGAGTTTGTAAAAAAAATCGTTGCGGCAAACCGGGAGGCTCAGAAGGAATGGAAATCGAAGCGGCGCCAGGGGTGAAATACTCCATCATTCAGGCAATGACCCTGCGCGACGACAATATGCTGAATATCTCCTGGCTTTGCGAGATCGCGGGTGTTTCACGCTCGGGCTACTACAGCTGGCTGGCATCGGCGGAAGGCAGGCAACGCCGGGAAAAGCGGGACAGACTTGATTTTGATCTTGTTCTGACAGCGTATCTGTTCCGTGGATATGACAAGGGTGGCAGAGGCATTTACATGCGCTTTCTACACATGAAGCCACCTGTTAATATGAACGTCAAGAAGATCCGCCGCCTGATGCAGAAGTACGGCCTGAAATGCCCTGTGCGCAAGGCAAACCCATACCGGCGAATGGCAAAGGCCATGGAAACAAGCTATGTCGCGCCCAATTTGCTCAACCGTGAGTTCAGGCAACACGGCCCCAGGAAGGTGCTGCTCACCGACATCACCTATCTTCTGTATGGGGACGGCAAGAAATGCTATATGTCCACCATCATCGACGCCTTCACAAAGCAGCTGCTCGCCTGGGCGTGCAGCGAATCCCTGCAGGTGGACTTTGTGCTTGAGACGGTCAACAATCTGGTCCGCAATCATGGAATATCGCTTCAGGCGGAAACGCTCATCAACAGCGACCAGGGCTCTCACTACAAGAGCCTGAAGTTCATCCGGATCATCAAGGACAGCGAACTCAGGCAATCCATGTCGCGAAAAGCGAACTGCTGGGACAACGCGCCCCAGGAAAGCTTCTATGGGCATATGAAGGATGAGATCGATATCTCGCTCTGCACATGCTTTGAGGAGGTGCACGGAATCATTGCAGACTGGACAGCCTACTACAATGACGAACGGTACCAATGGGAACTGGCCCGCTTATCCCCGAACGAGTACTACAACTACGTTGTCACAGGCGTTTATCCGCTGGTCATTCCAGGCCCGAAAGGTGGTGGTAAAAAATGAACCTGAATTTGAAATATGGGGGCTCTGCCCCCACACCCCCGAGATTTATCGCTCTGGTTTCCGGGAAGGCTGTTGCGCATGAAAAGAGAAAGCGGCACTGCTGCGCCGCCTTCCCGCAAACCCGGCCGGGCGCTCAGGTCGCTTCTCAGCGTTGCCCTATCCTCCCTGCCGGTAAAGCACCTTCAGTATATCACGGCGACGTGACTATGAAACTTACAACCCCCAAAGTGTCCTTGACATGGGGTACACTTCATCGAGAACGACGACGACCATCCCCACAGTATTGTGGATAAACCACCACGGGGCATTAGCACAGTTGGTAGGACGAGGTAAGCGTACTTTCGCCCCAACCAAGCCCCAAACCACCTGCCAAGTTCGGCAGAAAAATTACGGCTTCGCTCATCTGCTCTCCAGCAGATTCGCTCAACCGACCGGCATTTAGAAAATGCCGCCCGGTTCGCGTCTCTCCCCCTCTCTTTCTGGGTTTTGT
>JAAZFK010000080.1 GCA_012511735.1 Clostridiaceae bacterium
AGTCATTGGCGGTCCTGAAGGAATTACAGGCTGATCCGGAGAAGGTCAACGTCAACGGCGGCGCCATTGCTCTGGGTCACCCCGTCGGCGCTTCCGGTGCCCGCGTCCTGGTCACCCTGCTCCATGAAATGGAGAAACGGGATCTTAAGCGCGGTCTGGCCTCACTTTGTATCGGGGGTGGCATGGGGATCGCGGCCATGGTGGAACGTTGAAAGGAAAAACCATGACTTACATTAAGCTTGAAAAAGCGGATGGCCTTGCCCTGCTGACCATCGACCGGCCGGAAGGGCTGAATGCCTTGAATAGAGAGGTCTTGCGGGAACTGACCCAAGTCCTGCTTGACCTGGCCGATGACGATCAGGTCCGTGCCCTGATCATCACGGGAGCGGGCGACAGAGCCTTTGTGGCCGGTGCTGATATCGCTGAAATGGTGGACATGGATCGGTCAGAAGCGGAGATGTTCGCCCGTTTCGGGAACCGTGTCATGAATCAGATCAGTTCTTTTCCCGTTCCGGTCATCGCCGCCGTCAACGGCTATGCCCTGGGCGGCGGTTTTGAGCTGGCCCTGGCCTGCGATCTGCGCCTCGCTTCTCAAAAAGCAAGCTTCGCCTTCCCGGAGACGGGATTGGGAATCACTCCGGGCTTTGGTGGCACCCAGCGTCTGGCCAGGCTGGCAGGGCCCATGACCGCCATGGACCTGATCATGACCGGCAGACGGATCAAGGCTGATGAAGCCCGGGCGCTCGGTATCGTCATGGAAGTGACTGATCAGGAGCAACTGCTGGACCGGGCCCGGGAGCTTGGCCGGACCATTGCCTCCGAGGCACCAGTGGCCGTCCGGGAAGCCAAACGCGCGATCATGCAGGGTCTTGACTTGATCCTGGTGGAAGGCTTGACTCTGGAAGAGGTCTGTTTCGGCAGGTGCTTCGAGACGAAAGATCAAAAAAGGGCCATGACCAGTTTCCTGAATAAGGAACCAATAGAGGAATTTGAGGGGGAATAGAGCTCCCATCCACTCTGTTGATTATCTTAATATGTCTGCCAAATTGGTGACCATGCGCGCGCATGGTCACCAATTTTATTGACGGGTGCTACCGGCCAGATTACTATGAACTAACAGGATCGTGTACAAAGAAAGTATGGAGGGTTGACCATATGGCGACTCAGCCAACATATAAACGCCAACGTTTTCTGCTTTCTTTTGTTCGTCAACTCAGTGACGGTGTAAAAGCAACAGATCTTCAAAAACTGGTCTTCCTTCACACAAAGGCCGGTGATTCATCCTTCTATCAGTTTGTTCCGTTTCGATATGGAGCCTACTCATTTCAGCTTGCTGAGGACCTCGCCATTCTTCAGAAGAACGGTTATCTCAGAAGTCGGCATCAACCCGATGGACAGGGATTGATAATTTCGGCGACAGCGAAAGTGGCCGCGACGTCTCCCACCTATGAAATTGCCCCCGAAAGAGGGGATACACTCTTACGGCTTGCTTATCGACAATACCCTTATTACGCGATCAATAGCGAAATCGTTGACAGGCTCTTCAACGAAAACGAGCTAGCAAAATTTCGTGAGGAG
>JAAZFK010000081.1 GCA_012511735.1 Clostridiaceae bacterium
CAGGAGCTGACCTTGTCCAAGGAGCTCGCCGGCATTACCCTGACGTCCGGTCTCAAGAACATCGGTGATTCACTGATCTGGTTCTTCGATGAGTGGGACGAGGGACGCACCTACTGGGGCGAGGAAGTCAACCTTGGCCTGGTCGAGGGCGGCGTTGGTATCGTCACTGATAAGAACTTTGAAAAATACGCACCTCAGGAAGTGCAGGATCTGGTCTTCGCCGCCATTGAAGATGTGCGCGACGGCAAGGTCAAGGTCTCATCCGCGATCGGCGATACCACCGACGGTGTGGTCGACCTTCGCGAATCCATGAAGCCATAGGCTGCTAATTGTCGCTTCGATAAGCGGAACAGCCATTGTGACATGAGTAAAGCTCAGGGGGATCTGCCGGCCAGATCCCCTTTTGCCATTTATTGAAGAGAAGCGGGGTGCGCCCCGCGGGCCTGGCACCGCCGGCAAGGCGGACATGTGGGGGAAGCGTGTGTATGCTTAAAGAGGAATTTGTTGTCGAAATGAAGGGGATCACCAAGATCTACCCCAACGGCATCGCGGCCAACCGGGAAGTTGATTTCTCGGTCAAAGCAGGTGAAATTCATGCTTTGATCGGAGAAAACGGCGCAGGGAAATCAACCCTGATGAAGATCCTGTTTGGTTTGGAACAGCCCACGGAAGGGGAGGTATTGGTCAAGGGTGAGAGCGTCAGCTTCTCCTCTCCGACTGAAGCGATTGCCAAAGGGATCGGTATGGTTCATCAGCATTTCATGCTGGTTCCAAGCCTGACGGTCGCGGAAAATATGGTGCTGGGCATGGAGCCCAGGAAGAGTGGTCTCTTCATTGATTATAAGAAGGCGGTCGCCCTGACCAGGGAATACGCTGAGCGATACAATTTGCACGTGGAGCCGACGGCCCGCGTGGTCGATATCACCACAGGCATGAAACAGAAGGTGGAAATCCTCAAGGCCTTGATCCGGGGAGCCCGCGTGTTGATTCTTGACGAACCGACCGCGGTTCTGACCACACAGGAAACCGTCACCCTCTTCCAGGAATTGAAAAACTTGAAGGATCAGGGCTTCACCATCATCTTCATTTCCCATAAACTCAACGAGGTCAAATCACTGACGGACCGGATTACCATCATGCGGGCAGGTAAATCAGTGGGCGTCTTCGACACGGACGCCATCACGGAAAAAGAAATTTCCCGCCGCATGGTCGGTCGTGATGTCATCCTCCAGGTAGAAAAAGACCAGGCCCAACCCGATCGGGTAGTCTTGCAGGTAGATGATCTTCGCTATGTCAATGAGTGGGATAAAGAGGTGCTCAAAGGGGTATCCTTTACCGTCCGGGCGGGTGAAATTGTCGGGATCGCCGGCGTGGAGGGCAATGGCCAAAGGGAGCTGGTGGATATTCTTTTTGGCCTGAGGCTGCCGCAGCAGGGTCGGGTGGAGGTGAACGGCGTGGACCTGATCGGTCAGCCGCCCGCGGCCATCCGCAAGCTGGGTGTCTCTTACGTGCCTGAAGACCGGATGACCTTCGGCATCGCCGCGACTGCCAGTATTGAAGAAAATGTCATCTCGGACCGGTACAGCAAGCGCCGCTTCAACTGGGGCCCCCTGTTCAGGATGAAAGAGCTGCATAAGGAAAGTGACACCCTGATCAGGGATTACGCGGTGCTCAGCAAGAGCAGGAAGCAGGAGGTGGGCATGCTGTCGGGCGGCAACATCCAAAAGGTGGTGGTCGCCAGAGAATTCTCAAGTGATCCCATCCTGATCATTGCCGACCAGCCTACCCGGGGCATCGATGTGGGTGCCACCGAACTGATCCGCAAGAAGATCGTGGAGTTATCCCGTGCCGGCGCGGCGGTACTGCTGGTGTCGGCCGACCTCAACGAGGTCATGGAGCTGTCGGACAGCCTGATCGTCCTGTATGAAGGCCAGATCGCCGGTTGTTTCGATGACGGCCTCTGGGATGACGAGATGATGGGTGAGTACATGCTGGGGATCAGAACCCAGAGTGAAGAAGAGATTGGGAGGGCCGTTTATGCGTGACAAACGGATGAGATTATTTGGGGTGACCCGTGGAGCCGCTGCCATCCTGATTGCGCTGGCGGTCGGAGCCGTATTCATTTTTCTGACCTCCAAAACGCCCTTCGAGGCACTCCGTTACCTCTTGATGCCTCTTCTGAGTGTCAAGGACGGGGCGGTCAGCTTTAATCTCCAATACCTCTATGAGATTTTCGCCGGCATGATTCCCATCATTTTTACCGGACTTGCGGTCACTGTCATGTTCTCGGCCAACCAGTTCAATCTGGCCGGGGAAGGGGTGGTCATGGCGGGCGGCTTCATCGCCGGTATCCTGGGTGTTCACCTGGATCTGGCACCCGGCTGGCATCCGCTGGTCAGTGTCCTGATCGCCACCCTGTCGGGTGGATTGATCATGCTGATCCCCGCCCTGCTCAAGACCAAGGTCGGCGCCAATGTCATGGTGTCGACCCTGATGCTGAATTACATCATCATGCATATCGTTCAGCATTACTTGAATTTTACCTTCCGTGACCGAAGCAAGGGCGCCCCCATGACGCATGACTTCAAGCCCAGTGCCATCATTCCTTCGTTGGTTCCGGGCACCAGCAAGATGTCCGTCGGCTTTATCGTGGCGCTTCTTTTTGCGGTCCTGATCGCCTTTTTCCTTTACCGGACCCGCTGGGGTTACGCCATCCGCATGATCGGGATCAACGAATCCTTTTCCCTCTACTCAGGGATGAATGTCAATACCATGATCGTCTCCGCCCAGGTGATCGGCGGCATGCTGGCCGGCATGGGCGGCGCCATTGAAATTTTGGGACGTTTTTCAGCTTACCGCTGGAATCAGCTGCCCGGCTATGGTTGGGTCGGTGTGACCATCGCCATCCTGGCCAAGAACAATCCGGCCTATGTCCCACTGGCAGCCTTTTTCCTGTCCTACCTGAATCGGGGCTGCCTGCTCATGTCTACCCGAAGTGATGTGCCTGCCGAAATGATCGATATTATTCAGGCGGCCATTTTCCTCTTCTTCGCGGCTGAACAATTTTTGTCTGGCTTCAGACAGCGTCTGGTCGTTAAGACAACCCAGGAAGAGCTTATGAAACTCGAAGCCATGCGGAAACCGACGGGAGGACAAAACCATGTTGAATGAACTGTTCCAGTCAATTTTTAAAGCCGATTTCCTGTGGATTGTCATCCGGATCGCCGCACCGATCCTCTTTGCCACCCTGGCTGCCGTGATCGCGGAGAAGGCTGGCATGGTCAACATCGGCCTGGAAGGTATGATGTTGATTACGGCCCTTTTCGGCTTCCTCTTTGCCTACTGGGTAGGCAGCTGGGTGGTCGGCGTCCTCGGAGCTGTTGTAGTGGGGGCGCTCCTCGGCCTGCTGATGGGTTTTTTCTCGCTCAAGATGAAAACCGATATCATCCTGGCAGGTATCGCCATTAACATGATAGGGGGCGGGGGGACCATCTTTCTCCTCAACATGTTCACAGGCTTGAGGGGCAATACGGGAAACCTGGTCTCTCCCAATCTGCTGATCCCGACCATCAAGATCCCCTTGATTTCGAAGATCCCCATCCTGGGCGACATCCTTTCGGGTCACTCCGTACTTACCTATCTGGCCTTCCTGCTGGTCTACCTGATGTGGCTC
>JAAZFK010000082.1 GCA_012511735.1 Clostridiaceae bacterium
CAAGTCAAGCCCTGTTCTGGAGCGGCGGTCGAGCGCCTCCTCACTCCTTCGCAGGTAATAACGTCCCCCTGTCATCTGCGTCAATCTCTGATTGGCTCTGCCAATCACTTGCGCGAAATACCAGGTCTGGACGTAAGTTTCAAAGCTGATTTGTTCAGCCTCCCGGTGTTGGCCGGACGCCAGATCGGACAAGTCCTTCAGCATCTCCTCCTGGTCCCTGGCCCGGGTGGCCAGCTTATAAGACTGCTTAACCGCAAGGACAGATCTTCGGGAGACGGCCAGGCTGGTTCCGGCCTGGCCCATCTTTTCTTCCCGCTTCTGCTGTTCCCGCTCATAGGCCAGGACCAGTTCTGCTGCCTCCTGCTCGTCGCGGTGGACCAGGCCTTTTGTTTCAGCCCGCAGGCCTTGAATATCCCTCCGGTTGGCAGTGCGCAGTGCCGCTTCCTCCTGGACTTCCTCCTGCAAGCGAATCCTTTCTTCCTCGTTCAAGCAAGCTTCCCGGTAGGCCTCTTCCGTTTCAAAAGAAGCCCGGGCGAGCGCCTCGACCAGATCCCGTTCACACTCCTCCCGTTCGCCTTCCAATGCCCGCTCTTGCGACTGAAGTGAGAGGATCTGCGTTTGTGCCTGAGTCAGCGCCGTCGAGGATTGACGATCTTTTTCCTGCGCCTGTTCGCTTGCTTCTTTCAAGATCTGGTAAAGGGATCGCGACTCGGCCAGGAGCGAGGCCAGGCTTGCCCGATCCAAATCAGCCAGACGCTGCTGAAGCGAGCCGGCCTCCCCTCGAAGCGAGGCCGCTTCCTCCTTTTTCTCGTTGATCCGAAGTTCCTTATCCTGTCTTTGCGCGATCAGGTCGGTCAGCTCCCTGACGTCCGCTTCTTGTTTGTCGGCCAACTGAGTCCGACGCTCCAGGCGTTTTTTTTCAGCTTCACGGGCTTCAATCTCAAGCGCCAGCCGATCTTCCATCTCCTGCTGGAACTGCGCGAGCGTCCCTTGAAGCGACTCCAACTGAACCATGACGTCATCTTCTACGGCAAGCGATGTCTCCAACAGGGATTCCGTCTCTTTGATCCGTTGCCGGACGTTTCGTCCCAAGGTTTGAGTCCGTTCCCTGATCTCACCGCTCAGCTGATCCAGCCCGGCCCGACCCAACTGAGCTTCCCGGGTCATTTGGTCAACCTGCTCCTTCAAAGGCGCGCAGGGCGACAGGCTCGCTTTCCGGGGATGATGCCTTGACCCGCAAACAGGGCAAGCCTGTCCCTCTTCCAATTGCAAAGCCAAAAGGCCCGCCCGCTCCAGGTAGAGTTGCTCACTCGCCTGGCTGGCGCGCCGATCCTTTTCTTTCCAGTCAGCCAGCAGCCTCTCGAAATCTTCCTGTTCGCGTGTCAGTTGGTCGAAACGCGCCCTGTCTTCTTCAATCTTTGCCCGCAGCTTACCGGCCTCCCGCAAGGTCGCCTCGGTTTTCTCCGCCTCTGCCTCCCTCTCATACAGTTTGCGATCGGCATCCGCCAAACTTTGACGCTCGGCGTCATCCGCCTTCATGGCATTTTCAAGACTATTGATCTGTTCTTTACCCTTTTTAAGGTCTCCACCCATCCTGTCAATCTCATGATCCGCAGTTCGCAAGGCCTCCTCCAGCTGGTCAAGCCGGTCCAGATCTTCTGCTTGTTTTTCCAGGTCGCCAATGGCAGCCGGCAGGGATTCCAGTTGAGATCGGTTGACCTCAGCTTCCCTGACCGCCTTTTTTGCCTCTTCCCGGTCCGATTCTGCCGTTTCCAAAAGGCTTCCGGCTTGCGACAGCTGATCCAGCAGGGCCTCCAGCCGTTTCCTGCTATCCTCCCGTCTTTCAAAGGGAAGCTGGACGAAGGTCATGGCCTTGTCGGCCGCTTCAAGCCGGGCCTTCTTTGCCAGATAGTCGTCTTCTTCCCGGTCCAGTTTCTTTTTGACCTCCAGGGCAACTGCCAGCAAGTTGAGTTTTTCGTTATCCTTGCGAATCTGTTCCAGCGCGGTCTGTAACTGCTTCAGGCCAGCCCGGCCCGCTTCCAGTTCTTCGCGCGCCTGATCCAACTTCTTTGAAAGTGAAGTCTGCATCAGGTCCAGCTCAGGAATGAGCAGTTCAACTTCCCAGATATTCTTGCTGGTGACGACCGCGTCGCGTTTGGTCCGCAAAGCGACTTCCCCGTCAGGGAGAGCCAGGCGGGAAAGATCCACCAAGAGCCTGTTGGCTGAGGCTTTGCTTGTGTCTTTGGCCTCTTTGTATCGGTCCGCAATCCCGTCTTGCAGCTGCCGGTAGGGAGAGGTGTTGAAGAGTTTGCGATAGATGGCGGAGCGATCACGGCTCGATGTTTCAACCAGTTCAAAGAAGGCCCCCTGCGCAATCATGACTACCTGCCGGAATTGCTCCTTATCGAGTCCAATCAATTCCTGGATCTTCTGGTCGACCTGGCTTTTGGCAGCCAGCACCCGGCCATCAGGCAACCAGAGCTCAGCCGAGGGGGCTTGCTCGGTCATCCCCTCCCCTGACTTCTTGGGTCGGCGATAACGGGGCGAACGCCGTATCCTATAATTTTGAGATCGCAGGGTGAAGACCAGATCGACGTAGGTTTCAGTGTCCGGGCCCGCGAAGTCAGAACGAAGAGAGTGGCTGCCCCGCGACTGGCCGCTGGTGTCGTCGTAAAGAGCGAACATGATGGCGTCGAAAATCATGGTCTTGCCCGACCCGGTTTCACCCGAAATCAAGAAGAGTCCCTGACTGACGTCCTCGAAAGATACATGGGTCTCCCGGGCGTAGGGGCCAAAGGCGCTCACGGTGATACTGACAGGTTTCATCGGTCCGTCTCTCCGATCGCCCCTGTCTTTTCCGCCACCTCTTGTACCACGGCAAGCTGTGACTCTGTCAGTGGGCGGCCAGCCTGTTCCAGGAAAAAGCGACTGAATAAATCGGCCAGATCCATGGTTTGGAAACTATCCTGATCGATCAGGGCATCCTCCCCGATCTCTTCCAGACCGCGGTCAAACAGGAGCCGCATGATGTTGGGATAAACGGTTTTCAGCCGGTTCATGGGGTCGGTGACAGCCCCCTCGTCGGTCAGAGTCACTTCCAAATAATCCAGCCGGGCCGGGTCGCCTTGTTCTTCAAGCTCATGACCCTGCCCGATCAGCTCCTCGATCTTCCCCCGCACTCTCCGCATGGAGTGGAGCGGGGCCAGGGGCAGCTGGCTGACCCGGGCATCACCGCCCTGGGGCAGATCCACCAGGAGCGCGCCCTTGACTTGTCCGGCCTCGGAAAAAGAATAGGCAAGCGGAGAGCCGGCGTAATGGACAGGTCCCGGCCCGACCTGCTGCCGCCGATGCAGATGGCCCAGCGCCACGTAATCAAATCCGGCAAAGACTGAGGCGTCGATCTCGTCTGCCAGGCCGACCTGTAAAATTTCCGAGTCCGAGCGCAGGGGCTCCATCCCCCGCGCCGTGACAAACTGGTGGGCCACCAGGACATGACGGCCGGGTCCCCGTTCAATTGACGAGAGGACCGCGGCGACCCCTGCTTCAACCGATTCCAGCTCCCGGTCAGGAAAAAACTTTCGGACATCGGATAAACGGATGAAAGGGAGCAAATGGAGGGTCACCGGCCCTTGGGAATCCTGCAGAACGAAGCGCTCTACCCGGCCTTCGTAAACACCCGCGACATGGATGCCGTGGCTGCCAAAAAAAGCGGAGCCAAAAGCCAGCCGTTCGCCTGAGTCATGGTTGCCGGCGACAAGAAAGACTGTCAGGCCGGTCCGGGACAGATCTTCCAGGAAGGTTTCGAGCAGCCTGACTGCTTCCAGAGAGGGGATGGCCTTGTCAAAGACATCCCCTGCGATCAGGAGCGCTTCAGGCTTTTCTTTAGCGCACAGGTCGCGGATCGACTGGAGCATGACCTCCTGATCCCGGATCAGGGAGATTTCGTGGACCCGCTTACCCAGATGGAGATCAGCCAGATGAATAAACTTCATTTCGTGTCCTCCAGAAAGCTGAGCAGACGGGGCAGTTCTTTTGTCGCCTGTTCGTGGCCTGCCAGATATTGGCTCAGAAGCTTTTCCCGGTCACGATCCATCATGGACAAGTCGATGGCTTCAGGATAAAAGACGAAGGCCTTTCCTTCTTTCTCAAGTCGTTCAATCCGTTCCAGCGACTGATTGTACCGGAGATGGCGCGTCATCAGGGCCTGTTTTTCAATCGGGTGGCGGTCGAGCACCCGGTTGACAATCCGGATGGCCGGCAAGGGATCCAGGCGAAAACCCCTTTCTCGGGTCAGGACAATGACGAAGCGTTCAAAGCCATCCTCTTCAGCGATCTCGAGCGGAATCCCCACATGGAGTCCGCCGTCCACATAGACCTGCTCGTCGATCACGGTTTCCGGCATCAGATAGGGCACCGATGATGAGGCCCGGACGCGCAGGCTGAGGTCCTCGAAGGTTTTCATATCACGTTTATACCAATAAACCATCCTGCCATGGTAACGGAGGAAGGCGCCGATGACACATTCGGCAGGGTTCCGATCGAACGTCCCGAAATCAAAGGGCAGGGCGCCGTCCTGGCTGGGCAACTGGGAATAGATGTAGTTGGCGTTGAAATAGCCTTCACCTTTCAACCAGGAGCTGACATCACCAAAGGAAGGATCCTGCACGATATCGGTAAAAGAGCGCCTGGCTCTCACATAATCACGGGAAAGGTAATTGACCGCGTGCGAAGCGCCGGCGGAGATACCGGCCACGTAGTTAAAATGAAGGGAGTGCTCCAGCAACATGGAAACAAAGCCCGCTGTGTAGCAGGCTCTCATACCGCCCCCTTCAAAGATGAGCGCACAATCGCGTACGTTACATTCGAGCTTTCCAGCGTTGTCCATGTTCAGGCCTCCCCTCTTCGGGTCAGCGTCTGAAGCCGGGAGTTCTCCTCCCAGTCAGTCTCCCGGCCCGCGCGTGCGCCCGCGAAGGCTCTTGCCAGAATCAGCAACCGATAAAGAGGCAAACCAAAACCCAGCGCCTGCCGCCAGACCAGAAAGCTTCGCCTGCGGGCTTGTCGTGGAGTCAAAGCCGCGCCGGAGACATGGTAAACCCGCAGACCAAACAGCGCTTTTCCCGGGGTTGTAGACAAGCGGCTCAACCAGAAGGGTTCAGCCAGCACCATGAGGGCACAGGCGGCAAACTGATCCAGCAGGAAATGGGAGAGACTGTGTTGCCAAGGTTTCAAGAAAAGTTGTTCCTCAAGAAAATACCAGGGCAGCAACCAGATCAGGAAGTCGGTCATACGCGCGAAGAACCTGCGCCAAATGAACAAGACGGCCCGGTGGTCCTGTCTGCTTTTTTTCTTGATCCAGTGTCCTGACATCAGCTCGCCGAAACCCCTCACCATCTTGAACCGAGTCTATCACAATGGCCTCGAGAAGACGGAACAAGTAGGGCATACCTGCCCTTTGGCGCCATTTTCGACCGATCGTCCGCTGGTCGATTATGATAAAATACAAACACTTGCCGGAAGGCCGGGCTTCTTTTTGTTTGCCCGCAAATCTGTAAGCCTCCTGGCCGGCCTTGAAAGAATAGGAAGAAGCGTATGAAACGGACAAATTATTGCGGTTTATTCTCGGATGGGGATGTGGGGCGCCAGGTCACTGCCTGTGGCTGGGTTGACACCAAACGTGACATGGGCGGGGTTATCTTCATCGACCTGGCCGACCGCGAGGGTCTCCTCCAGACTGTGTTCAATCCCGAATACACCCGGATGGAATCTTTTGAGCTTGCTGAAAGGGTCCGCAACCAATCCGTGATCCTGGTCAAGGGAATCCTTCACCTGCGGGATCAGGAGACAATCAACCCGAAAATCGCGACCGGCAGGATTGAGCTGCGTGCCAGTCAGGCTGAATTACTGGCTCCCTGCGCGCCGCTCCCCTTTGATCCGGTTGACGCCGACCAGGTCAGGGAAGATCTTCGGCTCAACTACCGCTTTCTCGATCTTCGCAGGCCGCGGCTCCGCGACAATCTCCGTTTTCGTCACCAGGTGACCCGCGCCATCCGCGCCTTCATGGACGACCAGGGTTTCATTGATGTGGAAACGCCTGTCCTGACCAAGAGCACACCGGAAGGCGCGCGCGACTACCTGGTCCCCAGCCGGGTTCATCCGGGCAATTTCTACGCGCTTCCACAGTCACCTCAGCTCTTCAAGCAACTTCTGATGATCTCAGGCTTCGACCGTTACTATCAGATCGCCCGTTGTTTTCGGGATGAAGACTTGAGAGCCGACCGCCAACCTGAATTTACCCAGCTCGATCTGGAAATGTCTTTTGTCGAAAAGGAAGACGTGATCAGCCTGCTGGAATCTCTTTTCCATTTCCTCCTCAAAGAATTGAGAGGAGTCGATTTGCCACGCCCTTTCCCCAGGCTTACCTGGCAGGAGGCCATGGACCGGTACGGGACGGATAAACCGGATCTCCGCTTCGATCTGCCAGTGATTGACGTGACGGATCTGGCGGGCAAGACCGGCTTCTCTGTTTTCCGAAAGGCAGCGGAGAAGGGTGGAGTCATCCGAGCCATCACACTGCCGGGTCAGGCTGATCAACTGACCCGCGCGGAGATCGAAAATCTGACGGAATTTGCTGTCTCCCAAGGGGCAGCCGGCATGGCCTGGATCGCCTGGCGTCCCTCAGGTGAAATTTATTCCATCCTGACCAAGTTCATTGAAGAAGACCAGATGGAGGAGCTCTTGCGCCGTGTCGGGGCAGTCCCCGGCGACTTCGTCCTCTTCTCCGCTGATTCGCTTGAGCTGACAAGAAAGGTGACGGGCGCGCTCAGACTCAGGCTGGCTGATTTGCTGGACCTTCGTAAAGCTGATCAATTCGCCTTCGCCTTCATTACCGACTTTCCCATGTTTGAATACTCCGAGGAGGAGGCGCGGTATGTCGCCCAACATCACCCCTTCACCATGCCCTATGACGATGACCTGGCTTACCTGACTACAGATCCCGCCCGCGTACGCTCCCAGGCTTATGACCTGGTCTTGAACGGAACCGAGCTTGGATCCGGCAGCATCCGAATCCATCAGGAGCTAATCCAAATCCAGGTGTTCAAGGCCTTGGGGCTCTCTGACCGGGAGATTGAAGACCGGTTTGGTTTCATGCTGAAAGCCTTCCAGTATGGAGCGCCCCCTCACGGCGGTTTCGCCTTCGGTCTTGACCGCCTGGTGATGATTCTGGCCGCCCAACCCTCTCTGCGTGATGTCATCGCCTTCCCCAAA
>JAAZFK010000083.1 GCA_012511735.1 Clostridiaceae bacterium
CAAATTCCTCTTCCCTGTCTATCCTATATGTCATCATGACGACTGCCCATGTGTCCACAACCGATGGACTGGTGTATGGATAACCAAATATCGAATGGTTCAAAGGTGCACACAGACGGGGTTATAAGGAATCAGTTGAAATGATTGTTTTAAAACAATAAGCAAAATAATGCCGAAAACATGTGTTTACAAGGGGTTCGCGAGGATGGAACACGGGAATCATTGTCGCGCAAGTTATACACACAGTTATCAACATTATCAACAAAATTGTTGGAAACTCGTCTGTCTACCTATGGATTCGAGGTCTGCCATTATCCGTGAAAAATCAAGATAATCCCGTGAAGAAATCATAAAATTCCAGATCATGGTCAACCCGGCGTTTGGCCGGTTTTATGACACCGGTGATAAAAGTCGCGTTGTCACGGCACCCTGCCTGCGCTAAAATAGGAAAAACAAAGAGGACGGGGGAATACCTATGAAAATCGTAGTCGCGAGCGATCAAGCCGGTTACGAGTTAAAAGAAGCAATCAGGGACTATCTGGAAGAAAAAGGCCATGAAGTTCATGACGTGGGAACTTACTCGGAGGAATCGGTCAGTTATGCCGAATTCAGCCAAAGAGCGGCGGACAAGATTGTGGACGGCAGCTGTGAGCGGGGCTTTGTTATTTGTGGAACCGGCATCGGCGTCTCCATGGTCGCCAACAAGAATCCAGGTGTCCGGTGCGCCTTGTGCACCAATGCCTACATGGCGGAGATGGCCCGGCGCCACAATGACGCCAATGTACTGGCGCTCGGGGGGCGTGTGCTGGCCGTGACTTACGCGTTGACCCTGGTCGATATCTTCATGGAGCAAGAGTACGACGGCGGACGCCATCAGATTCGGCTCGACCAGATCGCCGAACATGAAAGGAGCATCTTTCGTGACTAAGAAAAAAGACTACGAAGGCGTATTCATTTTTGACCACCCGCTGATTCAGCATAAGCTGGCACTGATGCGCGACAAGAATACGAGCACCAAGGAATTCCGCGAACTGGTTAATGAAGTATCCATGTTGATGGCTTACGAAGTAACCCGTGACCTGCCCCTCAGGCCTGTTGATGTCGAAACACCGATCGGAACAGCCCACTGCCAGATGATCGACGGGAAGAAGCTGGCCTTGATCCCGATTCTCCGCGCGGGCCTGGGCATGGTTGACGGCATGATCAACCTGATTCCCATGGCCAAAATCGGGCACATCGGGCTTTACCGCGACCCGGATACCCTGGAACCTGTTGAGTACTATTGCAAACTACCTGACGACATTGCCAACCGGGATGTTATCCTGCTTGATCCCATGCTGGCGACCGGCGGGTCGGCGGCGGCTTCTGTCGATTTTTTAAAGGCACGGAATATCGAACATATTAAGTTTGTCTGCCTGATCGCCGCGCCTGAAGGCATTGAAAAATTGCACGGTGAGCATCCGGATATCCCCATATTCTGCGCCGGGCTTGATGATTGCCTGAACGAGCACGCTTACATCGTTCCAGGTCTGGGCGATGCCGGGGACAGGTTATTCGGCACCAAGTAACCGATCATTTCCTTATCACTTGTCTAAACAAAAGCCTCCTGCCATCGGGCGGGAGGCTTGATTGATTCACCGGTTCATTCACAGCGGAAATAGAAATAATGATCCCCGAAGGCGATCCTACATTTGTCAGCCAAAAGATACTGCCGGTGCCGGCTGAGTTGGAGCCCGTCGATGGAGGTTCCGTTCCTGGAACCGAGATCCTCGATAAAAAAGCTTCCCCCCTTGAGAACAATACGCGCGTGGAGCCTGCTGATGGCGGAGGAATCGATGCGAAGGTCCGCCTCTTTCAGATCCCGGCCAATGTAGAATTCTTCGGTCAGGATGTAGGCGCGCTGGCCGTACTCCTCCTCAGGTGTGCCGGGCAGGCCTTCGGACAGTTGCGCAATTTTGTAATTGCCGGACGACAGGTCAAGTTCAGAGGTTGTCTCGTGGATCAATTCACGGGCATCAGGACGGAAGAGCGCCTGGCTGATCTTCTGAAGGAACGAAGGCCTTGCCTGCCTTGGAAGTTCAGGCCTGACCTGCATCTTCTTCACCTGCCGACTCTGACTGCCGGTATCCGGTGAGGAGGGAAGTTCTTCCAGCAAACGACCGTAGTCCTGTTGATTCAGCAGGGTCTGGAAAAGGTCAGCCATTTCATCTTCCCAACTGAAAGCCTCCATCATGGCGTCGATCAGTATCATGTGTTCCCCAGCCGGAGGGAAGGCGAGCGCAAAGGGGAGACAGATGAGACGGATCGATGAGGTGCCTGTCTGCGGATCAGTCCAGGAGAAGATCAGCTCGGGGTCCAGAAACCTGTTTTCGACCACCAGCAGATGATCCAGCGCATCATCTGCTGCGGTTATGATCTGCCCGAGGAGCTGGTAACCGTCTTCGGGTTTGCCCTTCGTTTGCGTCAATGTCTCTGCCAGCTTTTCCGTCCCTTCTATTTCCGCAAAGAAGGTGTAGCGGCCGTCCGGTTCCGCAAACCAGGACAGGGGGAGGGCGCAGTTCGGCCGGTGGCGGAGAAGTCCATATTCCACCAGGGCGTCTGGCGGCTCGCAAGCCGGATCGACTGCCGACCGGAAGCTCAGATAACCGGGGTATCCGGTGAACTCCATGGCGCGCAAGGAGCTGCCCTAAAGACCGTCAATGACGGAAGAGGTGAACACCTTGTCAATGAGATTATTGGCAAAAGAAATGATGTTCTCTCTGAAGAGCAAGGCAATGGTAATCAATACCGCAATGATGATGATCACTTCCAGGGTTCCGAAGCCGTCCCATGACAGTCGTTCCGGTTCTTTCTTTTTTTTCACGGCCGCCTCCTTTCAATATCCAGGCGTCTTTGTCCTCTATTGTTCCTGTTTTTCTCATGTCGGGTGGTGAATCCGGCCTGCTTTCGCCGGACCACGCTCGCACAATCGACGGATTGATCCGATTCAAAAATAAGTCTGCATGCTGATGATGGCCGGCAGGATGACCGTAGCCATGACGACAACCAGATCAATGGCCATTGGAAGTACAAAGAGCAGGGATCGCTGCTCAGCTCTGCCCCGCAGGGCGTCCCGGTAGATCTGCCGGCTTCGGTCCGACTGCATGCGGATGAGTTCGAGTATCTCCCTGCCTCCCTCCCGTTCATAGCGGGCCATCAGGCGAAGCGCGGCCTGAACTTCCGGCAGGGGACAGCGTTCCGCCAGACGGCTCGCGGCCATGACACTGTCATAACCTGTCTCCAGAAGAAGAGCCGCCTGTCCCAGGCCGGAGGCGACCGGGTTATCCGGGTTTTCCCCCTTCATGTTGACGTGGGCGACCATACGCAGGGATCGATCAAGAGTCAGACCGCTTTCCATCAGAATGTAGAGGGAATTGACCACAGAGGGATAGAAAAACCTGAACTGCTCCTTTTGTTTGGCCGCCTGACCGACGGTGATCAGATCGCGCAGGGTCGAAAAACAAAAAGGAGCCAGAAGAATCAGAAACCAGGAAACACGTCCGGACACAAGGAGGAGGATCGCCAGCAGGATGCCAAAGGAGAGGTCACGTCTTTTTTGTGTCATGTAGCGGGACCAGGCCTGTTCCGGTGTCTCGGCCAGAAGATGTACGGCGGACGAGACCGACATGCCGATTTGTCCGGGGAGCCAGTCCAGGTAAAAACGGCTTAACCAGGGACATGGACGGAGCTTGCCGGGACCGGTTTCCTTGCGTTTCCTGATCTTACTTTTACCTTTCTTCTTGATTTTTGTTTTTTCCGGCGCCAGTAGCATGAGCAGGATAAAGAGTGCCAGCATGGCGGCCAGATAGAGGATTTTCAAAGGCAGATCCATGGAGGCGGTATCCTGAATGGATTGGCTGTAGCTTGACGCCTCACTTAAAACAAAGCGTGCCATGAAGAAAGGGATGATAGCCAGGATCAGGGCTTCACTGGAATGACCCCGGCGCTCGTTGGTGACTTCGCTTTGCGCGTTGATCTGAGAAGAAAGATCCTGATGGCTTTGCCGGACGAAGACATCCACCCGGCCTCCCGTCTGCGCCAACATGATCAACATGGTGAAATCGCGCTTGCAGACCTGGAGGTTGACCTCCCGGATGAAAACAGCCAAAGCTTCGTTCAGTGACATCTGGGCCTCCAGGTTCTTTCGCAAACGGAGGAGGGAACGTACGATCAGGTTGTTCCGACCCAGCTGTTCGGAAAGAGGATGGACCGATTCCAGGAAGGCCGCTTCCAGGGGGATCCCGGCTGACAGTCTGGTTGAGAGGTAGCCCAGCAGGTGCAGATACTGGGTCAGCAGCATCCGTTCTTCTCTCATGTAAAAGAGCCGGGCCAACCCCATGCCCAGAAGAAGGGCGCCTGCCGCTGTGATGGTCCAACCGGCCGGGCTATCCCCAAGAAAGGAAATCAGAGCCACCCTGGCGGGAATGATGGAGAGAAGGACCCACCGAAAGGCGGACAGCCAGTGATGACGGGTCAGCTGAGGGTCTTTTCTCCGAAGGGTTTTTGACGCCCGACGGGGTCTTCTTTGGGGTTTACTCCTTTTTTTCAAGAGTCCTCCTCCTCAATTTCGAAGCCGGGCCAAGTGGACGGCAGGTCTTGGTCTTGATTTAGATGGGCCGGCGCCGTCTCTTTTTATTTCAGTCTGCGCACTCGCCTGATCCCCGGCTTTTTGAGAACGATCGGTGTCCACCAGTTTTGAACTGTAGTGCCTGTGAAGCTGGAAGCTCCCCTCCTGGAAGCCTGTGACCGAGCTGATCTCCGCGACGAGCCGGCGGCCATCAGGCAGCCTGACCAGGTGGATCATCAGGTCGATTGAGGAGGCGACCATTCTCCTGCAAGCCTCCCAGGGAAGCTGCGAGGCGGTCATCAAGAGAAGCGCCAGCCGGTTGAGCATTTCTCCCGTACTGTTACCGTGACCGGTCGACATGGAGCCGGGGTGGCCCGTCTGCATGGCCTGGATCATGTCATAAGCCTCCGCGCCCCTGACTTCGCCGACGATGACGCGGTCGGGCCTGAGCCGGAGGGAGGAGTGGATCAGGTTGGACAGGGTAATGGTGCCGCCCCCATCAATGGAGGCGGTGCGGGCCTCCAGTCGGACCAGGTTATGTTTGCCGGTCAGTTCGAGCTCCGCGGCATCCTCGACCGTGACGATGCGTTCATGGCGGGGGATGAAAGCAGCCAACGCGTTCAAAAAGGTGGTCTTGCCTGAAGCCGTTCCACCGCTGATAAAAATATTTTTTCTGTCACGGACCGCCTGGGCCAGGAAATCCGCCTCGCTTTTGGGGATGGTCTTGTTGCCGACCAGAGCCTCCATGGAAGGGTGGATACCGGTAAAGCGCCGGATCGATAAAACAGGGCCGTTAGGTGCCGCGGGCGGGAGGATGGCGTGGACGCGTGAGCCGTCATCCAGCCTCATGTCAGCGATCGGAGACCGCTCATGAACCAGTTTGTTGGCGCGACCGAAAAAGCGGCTGATGACATGGGTCATGTGGGCGGCGGAATCGAAGGCCAGGTCCGTCATCTCCAATTTGCCGGCGCGTTCGACATAGATTTGACCGGGATTGTTGACCATGATCTCCGTGATATCGGGTTCGTCAAGCAAGGGTTGCAGGATGTCCAATCCCCGCATGGCGTCGAAGAGGTGCCGGATCAGCCGGGTCTTTTCCGCAACGGTCATGGAAGACCCTTGTGTTTGGGCCGACACCTCGGCGGCAATCATCCGCTTCAGTTCATCATCCTTGGGTTCGCTGCCAGGCTCAAGGTGGGAGGCGATGCGACGGATCCAATTTTGTTTTTCCTTATAGCCCGGCAGCAAGGTTTGTTACCTCACGGGCTTCGGTATTCGTCTCGATTCCGGATGGTGCTTCGAGGATGGCGCAACTGGACGGAAGAGATGCCAGAAAATAGTTCAGTTCCCGCCTGGCTATCAGGGCCGCGGATGATTCTCCCTGGGGAATGTCGATGTATAGATGGTCACACAGGGCGGCAATGGAACAGAGTTTATCCAGAGGCAGTCCCAGGGTGTCAAGCCAGACCCGGGTAGGTTCACCGCTCCTTTCCGCGTAGCTGCCGGCCAGGTGAACCAGCCTTCTTAGGCTGTCGGTATCGCAGGCGATCAGGTCATCCGCCCGGTCGGGCAGCCTGAAGGTGAAATAGCCCCGGTCGTGCAGGTAAAGCCAGTGACCCAGGGCCCCTGGATCGGGCAGATCTCCTGAAGCGATCAGGCAGAGCAGGTCGCCTACTGTCTGCCCGGGTCCCCGGCGAAAGGAATCTTCCAGAAGGTAAAGTGGTTTGATCGGCAGGTAAAGAAGTCTTTTCCCCGTTGAGAGCGCCATTTTGATTACCTGGCCGGTGATCTCCTGTCCTCTCGCCTGAGAAAAAGAAAGATGGCAGCCCAGCTGACGGCTCTTTGTCCGGCTGGCGGGAGGGCCGATCCGATCTGTCAGGTGGAGGCGGATGATCCGGTCAATCTCCCGCATGCCGGCAAAGCGTGGTACGTTTTTGTCAAGCTTTTCCCCCGGACGTGAGGGTGATTCATTCCAGTGAAGGATGGTCAGGTCCTTGGACTCATGCTGGCGGGACGGTTGACGGGATAGCGGAAGGATGACCAGGGAACTGTCTTCAGGGATCGGGGATTCAGAAGAAGAGGAAGTACTCTGGACGATGACGTCGTAGTCATTCCCCGCCAGCAGGCGGAGGCGGTCGGCCATCAGGTCGGACGGTGGGTCGGATTCATCAAATAGGAGGACCTTTGGTTTTGTTGCCATCTTGTTTACAACCCCCTCCCTGATCCATTTCCTTGCGGCCATCATAGTGACATCAGGGGCAGGGGAGGGAAGGGGGAGAGCGACGGAAAAAGCCTTCAGCTGCCTTTTTCGCAGAAGCCGATTTTCTTCCATATGGTATAGTGGACAAAATTAAATATCATCTTATCGTGAGAGGTGGAGGGACTGGCCCTGAGAAACCCGGCAACCGCGGTGATGCGGCGGTGCTAA
>JAAZFK010000012.1 GCA_012511735.1 Clostridiaceae bacterium
CGGCGGATCTCCCAGCCTGGATCCTGTCGGTTCACTTAAAGGGCGTGTATCGCCTTTCTTTCGTCTGAACCACCCGTTTGCCATCGGTCCCCATCAATCCTCCTGATCCCAATTGTGGTAGACATCCTGGACATCATCATTGTCCTCCAGCCTGTCGATCAGTTTCTCCATATTCTCAATCTCTTCATCAGAGCTCAGCTTGACCAGACTGAGCGCTACCTGTCCCAGGCCTTGTTCGACGAAAGTATAATTTTCAGTCAGCTTATCGCGGACGGTACCATAAAGATCCGAGGCTGTCACAATCTCAATCATGTCTTCATCCTCAAGATTGACATCTTCCGCGCCCGCTTCCAGCGCGTCCATAAAGACAGCGTCTTCGTCTGTGTCGTCCGTACGTTCCATGATCAGGATGCCCTTGCGGTCAAATTGAAAGGCTACACAGCCATCTGTTCCCAGATTGCCGCCATATTTACTGAAAAGATGCCGGACCTCACCGGCTGTCCGGTGCCGGTTGTCGGTGAGCGCCCGCACCATGATGGCAACCCCGCCCGGGCCGTAGCCTTCATAGTAGATTTCTTCAAGCGCCTGGCCGCCTGTATCCCCCGCGGCCCGTTCAATGGAGCGGTTGATGTTGTCATTGGGCATGTTGTAAGATTTCGCCTTGGCAATGGCATCTCGGAGCACCGAATTAATCGCGGGATCAGGACCCCCGGTCCGGACGGCCATCTGAAGCTCACGACCCAGTTTGGAAAAGATCTTGCCTCTTTTATCGTCGACGGCTTCCTTGCGGCGTTTGATATTGCTCCATTTTGAGTGTCCCGCCATGGTCTACCTCCGAATTTCATGCTTGCAGTCTTCTTAATGAATGAAGGCTTGGGAAAACACTGTTCCCTTATGGACATTATACATGCGGACCCGGTCGGGGATCTTCCTCCAGCCATCGGTCACCTGCCGGTTCAAGCAGGGCTTCCCCGGCTGAAAGGTTCATGATCAATTCACGAAGTTCATCGATCCGATCTCGCGGGGCTCCGACCAGTTGGCGGACTTTATGACCGTACTCAGCTGTTTCCTGGAAAAAACCTGCCGCGGCAATCCGTTTTTCCAGGAGATGGAAGGCCGCGTAATCTGTCTCCAGCACGAAGGTCCCGCAGCGGACGAAGCGAACAGGCCGCGCGTCATGAACCGCCCCCCGCGCCGCTTTGGCATAGGCGCGTGACAAGCCGCCTGTGCCAAGAAGGATGCCTCCGAAATAACGGATGACCACCAGGGCCGCGCGGTCGATCTGTTCGGCCAGCAAGGCGTCCAGCAGTTGCCGCCCGCCGGTGCCGTGAGGCTCTCCATCGTCGGAAAATCTTTGCATCAGGGAGGGGGAATCAGTCCGCCAGGCATAGACGTAGTGCCGGGCTTCCGGATATCGCTGTCGCGCGTCCGCCTGAAGCTGGACCGCCTCTTCTTCGTAAGTAATGGGCCGGCAAATCCCGATGAAACGGGAACCGCGTTCAGTCAGCTCAAAGCTGCCCTCACGGCGGACTGTCCTGTAATGATCATTCATGTCCCGGATTGACCGGGTGGATGATCTCGATGCCGTGCATCCAGGGTAACAGCACTTCAGGCACCCGGATTGATCCGTCAGGCAACTGACATTGCTCGACGATGGCGGGAATCACGCGTGATGTAGCCAGTCCCGAGCCGTTCAGTGTATGACAAAATGCCGTCTTGCCCGAATCTGCCTGGCGGTAACGAATATTGCCGCGCCGCGCCTGGTAGTCTCCAGCGGTCGAAACCGAACTCACCTCTTTATAAATCTGCATGCTGGGGATCCAGATCTCGATGTCGAAGGTCTTCCTCATGGCTGCGCCGCAATCGCCTGCAGCCAGGCGGCTGACCCGGTGAACCAGCCCCAGACCCTCTACCAGCCTGGAGGCTTTGCCTACCAGTTCCATAAAGGCTTCTTCCGAGTCTTCGGGTCTGGTGAATTGGAACATCTCTACCTTATTGAACTGGTGGCCCCGGATCATTCCACGCTCATCCGCGCGGTAGGATCCGGCCTCACGCCGGTAACAAGGGGTAAAGGCGAAATACTTTTTCGGGAGTTCTGATTCCTTCAGGATCTCCTCTGCGTGGACGCTGGTCAAAGCGGTCTCGGCTGTGGGCAAAATGAACTGGAAGCGCTCACCCTGTCCCCGGAGCTGGAAGACATCATCTTCAAATTTGGGAAACTGACCGCCAACATAACCGCATTCATAGTTCAAAATATGAGGCGGCAGCATCATCTCATAGCCGTCCCTGAGATGCTCGCCGATAAAATAGTTGAGAAGTGCCCATTCAAGAATAGCGCCGGGACCCCGGTAAATCCAAAAACCACTGCCTGACAGCTTGGCCCCCCGCTCATAATCGATCATGCCGCAGGATTCGACCAGGTCGACATGATTTTTCATGCCGGCTTCGACTGTCATGGGTTCGCCCCAGACGGAGACCACCTCGTTGTTCTCCTTGCCGCCCGCGGGGATGTCATCCGCGGGGATATTAGGCAGACCGGCAAGAAATGTCTGCTGATCGGCATTCATTTCCTTGATGCGCGTATCGTTATCCCGAATCTGGTCGCTCAGCTGCCTGAGCTGCTCAGTCACAGCCGCAAGATCACCTTTTTGTTTCTTGATCAAAGGGATCTCGGAAGATTTCTGATTCCGTTCGGCCTTCAGGGTTTCTGTCTCATGCATCAGGGCACGCCGTTCAGCGTCCCGGGACAGAAATTCAGTGAAGTCAACGTCAAAACCTCTCCGCGCCAACTTGGCGGCCACTTCTTCCGGCTTATTGCGAATGTAAACTAAATCGAGCATGTGTTCCTCCCGGCGATTAATCTGCCGGTTCATTCTAACACAGCGCGATCAGACAGAATCTCAGTGGCCCATGGCGTTCAGCGCGTCGTTGACAAAATGGTCCATCAGTTCTCTGGGCAGCGCGCCCTGTAC
>JAAZFK010000013.1 GCA_012511735.1 Clostridiaceae bacterium
AATTGATCCGTAAACGTGTCAAGCAGGAAGATCCCGACGCGCTGATCCTGGGTGAAATATGGGAGGAGCCGACCGCCCGCATCAGTTATGGGCGCCATCGGGACTTTTTATTTGGCCGCACCCATGATGCAGTCATGGGCTATCCTTTCAGACAGGATCTGATCACTTTTCTCAAGGATCAAATTGAGGGAGGGACTTTCGCCAGCGCCCTCGAAAAAATGATCTCGATTACTCCGAAGGAAGCCTTGTTTGTCCAGATGAACCTGCTCGGAAGTCATGATACCAAGCGGATTATGACGGAACTTGCGGGAGCTTCTTCCTCGGGCAGCCGGCGGGAACAGGCAGGTGTCCGCATGAACGACGACCAACGACGGCGGGGCGGGGAGCTTCTGGTTTTGGCCACGCTGGTTCAATTGGCCTTCCCTGGCGCCATGTCCGTCTATTACGGAGATGAGCTGGGGATGGAGGGCTATGATGACCCCTTTAACCGCAGAACCTTCCCGGAAGAAGCCCTGACCGGTAAGGAGCCGGACGGACTGACACGACTGGTGACCGGCTTGACCCGCCTGAGGCAGGAGACGCCGGTCTTGAAGACAGGGCTGTTTGAGATTTTGCATGCCGGTCGGGACGCCTTGGTTTTCAGACGTTACACCAGGAATTCCCGTGACGCCTTCGGTCACCCAATCCAGGGACCGGAAGAAGCCTTGATTGCCATCAACAGGGGCGGGGACAGGGTTGAATTCCCATCTTCAATAAAAATACCGCCTCTCTCGGAGAGAGGCGGCAAAGTCTACCTTGACGGTTCGGAAGTTTTTGCTTTTGAACCGGATTAGCGCACAGCGATTTTTTTCAGGTGGGCAAAACGGGGAAGTCCGTTTTCATGGATTTGGTGTGGTTCTCCCTCAATCAGGGGGAGCGCGTAATCGATGAAATCAGCGGTGACACCGTTGCCCTCCGCGTTAATCCAGTCCAGCGGTACCCGTTTTTCCCGGTTGGCGACTTCCTCCAGGGGAATGTGGATGATGTCACAGCGGTAGGGCCCCTGATCCGGCCGGGCATAGCCCATCATGACGCCGCTCGCGCCGTCGATGGCTGCGCGGACTCCGGTGCGGCCTGCCAGGACGGCTTCTTCAATATCGACGCCTGACGCACAGTGAGCGGCAGCGCGCTGCAACAAGGAAAATTCGATCCCCCTGACCTTGACGTCCAACTCCTCAGCGACCAGGTCGGCCAGGAGCGCGGCGGTTCCGCCCAGCTGTTTATGACCGAAAGCGTCGGTCGCGAGTGTTGACAGCTGTTCCGCCACCAGTTGACCGTCCCGGTTCATGATTCCTTCCGAGACACTGATCAGGACTACATTTTTTTCCTTGAGGACGCGCCGGGCATCTTCCAACATCTTGTTCTGATCAAAGGGTACTTCCGGCAGGTAAACCAGATCCGGTCCATGGCCGATGACGCCTGCCAGCGCGGACGCGCCCGCCAGCCAACCGGCATGCCGACCCATGCATTCGAAAATGACGACCATGGGGGTGTTATAGGAATGTGTATCATGCCAGACCTCGGCGATGGAGGTGGCGATGTAGCGGGCGGCTGATCCGAAGCCGGGACAGTGATCGGTTCCGAAAAGATCGTTGTCGATCGTCTTGGGAATGCCGATGACCCGGCAGTCATAATCGTTTTTCCGCAGATACCTTGAAACTTTCGAACAGGTATCCATGGAATCATTGCCACCGTTATAGAAGAAATAGCGGATATCATATTTGCGAAGGATGGCGAGGATCTTCTGATAGTCGCTGTCATCGACATCCGGGTCTGCCAGCTTGTAGCGACAGGTACCCAGGATGGAAGAGGGCGTACCACAAAGGTATTCCAGCTCCTGCCTGTCTTCTTGCGAGATGTCGAACAGGTCGTCGTTCAGCACGCCCTCGATGCCGTGATGCATGCCGAAGACTCTCGGAATGATATCCGGGTGCTCAAGTGCCTCCAGAAAAACGCCTGCCGCGCTCGAGTTGATGACCGACGTTGGGCCGCCGGACTGTCCAAAAATGAGATTGCCTTTAAGTTTTGTCATCGATAAACCTCCCGATCGATTATATATCAAGAGTCCGCAGTAGCTTCCCCGCTCGTTTCATGACCAGCGAGGTTGCCAGGATCGCGAACATCAAGGCGAAAAGAAATAAACAAAAAGAAGTAAGAAGACTGTTGCCACCTGTAAGCATTCTGATCAGAAAAACGAAACCGGCCAGGACTCCTATGTAGACGAACATGCCCAGGCTGGATACCATGGCTGCCTTGGTATTCTTTACGGGTTGAATTTCATTGGTCCAGTCAAGCTGGGGAAAAATCATGTCTGTATAGAAACCTGCCATCTGCACCAGATAGGCATTGATCCAGGACGTCAGAAAAACGACCAGGCCAAAGAACCAGGAAGCCGAAAGAAAGACCGTCAGCCCAATGGTGAGAATCAGCCAGATCAGGGTCATGGTCGTCAAGCCGGGCGTAAGCCAGGCCAGGACCTGAATCCGGATGGGTACAGGCATGAGTTTGGTGTAGGAAAAGAGCGCGCCTTGACGTGAGATCGCGGACGCCGACATCATGTTGGTACCGGAGAAGAAGGCGGCAACACCCGAAACGATCAGCATCAGAAGCCAACTGGACTCTTTCCACTGATCACTTGACGCCCACAGGCGTAAAAAATTGATTAAAGAGAAGTCGAGGTTGCCTGATTTTTCCAGATTAGCCAGAAGCACGGCCAGAATGATGATCATCATGGCGGGCAGCAGGACAGCGCCGAGAACAGTTTGCGTAAAATAGGCTGGTGTCCGGAGTAACAGTTTCCACTCTTTGTTGACGATGGATCGATAGGGACTTCGCGGTGACAAAGCTTTCAGCTGTTTTTCTGGACTCAGGCGTTTTGCCTGTTTGCCGCCTGCTTTCAGGCCTAGAACACCCGGCATATAGAGCTTGCCCGCTAAAGAAAACAAGAGGGTGAGGGTCAGCGCGTTCACAGCCAGGGCGGCCACGCCGTAGACAAGCGTTCGCCAGGAATCTGCGTGGACCAGCATGCCCGCACCGAATCCTGAGGAAGGAAGATAAAGCAGGGCGCCTTGGAGCAGAGGGGCGGGCTCCCCCGATACCAATGAAAAACCCGGGATTTTACCGCTGGAAGTTTGAAGATTGATCAGGATCGAAAAGGTAATGGCAAGCAGGATGGCAAAAACGGAGGTGATCATCTGGAAACGATCTTTATCCCGCGCGAATTTCGTGTAACGCATGAGGACCATGACCAGAACGGTGATCAAGGCAAAAGGTGCCAGGGTGATCAGGATCATGAAGGGAAGAAGCTGGACAAAAAACATCCAGGTTCTTGCCGTCAGTATGCCGTGGGTGATCAGAGCAGGCAGGAATACCAGGGTAGGAAAGACCATCACGGGCAGGAAGGCCTGGGTCATTTTCCCCGCGATGATGACAGACGGTTTGACGGGCAAAACCAACAAGAGCTCGAGCCCGCTCTCATGGTAGAGAGTCGGGATGGTTTGAAGGATTCCGAAAAGCAAAACCAGGGCGGGAACGCCGATGGCAGCCATGCGAATGAAGCCGTCCGGATTGCCGGCAAGTAAGGAGGCCTGGGTGATTCCGATTCCATACACGACTGAATAGAAAGAAAGCATAAGGAAAATAAAACCGTAAAGGGCGATTGAAGCGCCACGGGAGGTCTGTTTCTTCCGTTTTTTTCTTGAACCCAAGCCGAAGCCGCGGGAAAAACTTCCTATCATTTCGCTCCATAGGGGGCGCATCAAAATCAGATATTGTTTCATCTGTCTAGCCTGCCACAGCGTCAGCTTCGCCAACCAGGCGCAGGAAGAGGGATTCAAGAGAAGTGTCTTCCGAGTATCTCTCTTTCAACTCAGCCATTGTGCCAACGAAGAGCAATCTGCCGTTATCGATGACGCTGAGCCGGTCGCATACCTTCTCTGCCACTTCAAGGACATGAGTTGAAAACAGGACGGTTTTCCCGGCGTCGGCGTGTTCCCGCATCAATTGCTTCAGCTGAAAAGAAGAGGCGGGATCCAGGCCGGTCATGGGTTCATCCAGGATCCAGACTTCCGGGTCGTGCAGGAGAGCGCCCGCCAAGATCAATTTTTGTTTCATCCCATGAGAATAAGTGCGGATCATCTGATTCATCACGTCATGGATATCAAAGCGTCTGGTCAGATCCGCGACGCGTTCTTCGCGGGCTTCTTTGCTGATGCCATAGATATCGCCAATAAAACGGAGGTATTCGATTCCCTTCAAACGCTGGAAGGTGTCAGGGTTGTCCGGGACAAAGGCAAAGAGTTGTTTTGCCTCCAGCGGCGACTTCTCTATATCGAAACCATTTACCGTGATGGTGCCCTGATCAAGTGACAGCAAGCCGGTGATCAGTTTCAGTGTCGTTGTTTTGCCGGCACCGTTGGGTCCGAGAAAACCGAATATTTCGCCATCACGGATATCCAGGGTAAGTTGATCGACGGCATTTCGAATCCCGTCGTAGCTCTTGCTTACATCTTTTAATTCGATCATACTTTCGCCTCTTGGAGTTTTCCGGTCGATTGAGTTGTTATGAAAATATCAAACCACAATCAGTATAAGAAAGCGGGCAGACAAATTCAAACACAAAGGCTGAAGTGACCGTCCTGTTTGGTTGACAAGGCATGGCGGGTTTGACATAATGGCTTGGCCGGCTCGCCGCCGGCGACAGGGGCGGCCATGGCGGAATTGGCATACGCGCACGTTTGAGGGGCGTGTGGGAGACCGTACGAGTTCGAGTCTCGTTGGCCGCACCATAAGACCATTCTGTTACTGATACATCGTATGTATCCTTAACAGAGTGGTTTTTTATCTTTGAAAACCTGTAATGCAGTTGTCACCAAGGTCCTGTAATCTTAATCACAACAATTTATGCCGGCATACGCTATTCTTTTTTTACATCCACATGAAAAGGAGTGTGAAATCAAATGAAAGAAAGAGTTGTCATCATCGGCTCATCCATCACCGGCTTTTACCTAATGAATGAATTGGTTAAAAATCACTTTGATGGAAAGATAACTATCATTGACAAAAAAGAGGATTATCCCTATAACACTTACCCACTTTCAAAAGAATGGATGTTGGATGAGGACGATATGGATCCCCCTCTTTTAAAGGCCAAGGAATTCTATGAAGAAAACAAGATCGACCTGAGACTGAATACAAAAGTTAATACCATTAATCCGCAAGATCAGACAGTGACAACTCATTTCAATGAAACAATTCCCTATGATCATTTGGTCATAGCAACTGGTTCCAAGTTGCGCGAATTAAACTTACCCGGTGAGGATGCTGAAGGCATTTTTTATCTTCGTGAGTTCAAAGATGCCAGGAAAATCAA
>JAAZFK010000084.1 GCA_012511735.1 Clostridiaceae bacterium
GGATCAGATCATCTTTGATGGAATAAGTAGAGGTGACTTCCTTGCCTTTCAGGTCACAGCAGGAAGCCAGCATCCAACCGGCATGACAGATGGCGGCGATGGGTTTTTTCATGCGGTCAAATTCTTTGGCCAGGGCCTTAGTTGCTTCGGAGCGCCTCATGTAATCAGGCGAGAAGCCGCCTGGGATGAAGAGGGCTTCATAATCTTCCGCCTTCACATCTCGGGATCCATGTGTGCTCTTGACTTTCAGTCCCGCCTTGCTGGCGTAGACCGTATCCTTCTCAGTGCCGACCAGGTGAACCTCAAAATCCTCCCTTAAGCGATGGTAAGGGTAGATCAGTTCATGTTCATCAAATAAGTTCTCGATTAAAATCGCAATTTTTTTCATTGCTCAGTCCTCCATACTTGACTTTCGGGCTGTTCTTGTCTTCATTCTATGCTCCTGCCGACGATTTCACCGAAACGAACGTCACCATCAAGTCAGATCATTGTAAAGAGTGTTTGACATTTATTGAATCGCGGATTAGGATAGAAATGTAAAGAGCGGTTTACATATGGAGGTGATTCCATGAGAAGAATGGATGAGATGGAGATGAGCATCCAGTTACGCGCGGTCCGCTGGTCCTGGATCTACACGGTTGTATTCCTGGTGGCCTGGACACTCTATGACGTGATCAGATGGGGCGACGTCCGGTTGCCCTTCATCCTGCTGGTAAGTCAAAATCTGGTGCTCTTCGGCTGCCGGTTCTTTTTCAGTCGGAAGATGGGTGTCGGTGGTAGCAAAGATGAAGAACAGGATTAAAGAACTGAGAAAAGAGAAGGCCATGCGCCAGTCCGACTTGGCTGAACTCGTTCAGGTTACCCGTCAGACCATCATTGCCATCGAAAACGATAAATACGACCCCTCCCTGGCTCTGGCCATGAAACTGGCCCGGGTTCTGGGCATCCCTGTAGAGGAACTATTCAGCCTGGACGGCTAATTCAGGTCAATCTCGAGGAGGACAGGTGTGTGATCCTGTCTGGGTCCTGAATCGATCATCTCCGATTTCCTGACTTGGTCGGCCAACCGGTCACTGACCAGCCAGTAATCAATCCTCCAGCCGGAGTTGTTGATTTTGCTGGTTCTGGCCCGTTGGGCCCACCAGGAATAAACGCCTTCGACATCGCCGTGCAGATGGCGGAAAGTGTCGGTGAATCCCCTGGCCAGAAGGTTGGAGAAGCCTTGACGCTCCTCATCTGTAAAACCTGCTGTCTGGCGGTTGTTATCGGGGTGAGCCAGGTCGATTTCCCTATGAGCTACGTTGAAGTCACCCGTAGCGATGACGCTCTTGCCCCCGTTCAGGCCGGCCAGATAAGCGGCGTACTTCTCATCCCAAACCTGGCGGTCCGCCAGGCGGTTGAGGCCCTCCCCCGCGTTGGGGGTATAGACCTGACTCAGGAAAAAATCATCGAATTCCAAGGTGATGATCCGGCCTTCCGAATCCATGGTGCCCGGCGCCCCGATCGCGGGATAGCTGACCTGCGGGGCCAGATCTTTTCGAAAGAGGAACATGGTTCCCGAATAGCCCCGCCTGGCCGGTTCGACCGAGCTGTTCCAAACAAGATCGTAATCAGGGAACAGCA
>JAAZFK010000085.1 GCA_012511735.1 Clostridiaceae bacterium
GCGATAGTATAAAGTTTAGGGGAAGAAAAAGAGGAGGCGATGGCCAGATTAAGCTGGACATTTCATTTGCCAGATTAAGCTGGACGTTTTTTTCGCCTCACTGTCCAGCTTACCTTGTCATTTCTCTATCATTACAAATTACAGGCTCTCTTGTTGACAAATTTGGCGATTTCGTCTATACTCCTGTCCCTCCTAATAATCGGTTTTGCCCGGTTTGTGATTTGTGTGAAATTGACCGCGGCAATGAAGGGAATGGATTATGGGAGCCGGAGGGGTTAAACTTGAATCATTTTTTTTATGGGGCAAAAAATATTTGGAGTATTTTGCTGCAAGACATCAGAAGCGGTCGTTACAAAGACAAGCTGCCCCCTGAGACAGAACTTGCGGCGGAACTTGGCATAAGCCGGACCCAGTTGCGGGACGGTCTTTCTATTCTTGAGCAGGACGGATTTATCACGAGAAGACGGGGCATCGGGACCGTCATCAACCATCATGTCGTCAATGTGAAAACAAGGATGGATCTTGAGGTTGAATTCATGAGCATGGTCCGGATGGCGGGCTATGAGTCCCAGATGATACTGACTGCCATCGAGGTCAAGACAGATATTCCGCATGTGGCGGAAAAACTCGGTGTATCCCCCAGCACACCTGTACTGACAACCTCAAAGATTGTCACAGCGGATGGGGATCCCGTCATCTTCTGCGTTGACTACATTTCGTTTTCGATCATCAAGGATTTTTCTTACACCCGCGAGGATCTGTCTTTGCCGATCTTCCATTTTCTGGAGAAATTCTGCCATACGGAAGTGGTCATGGACCTGACTGAAGTCAAACCCATGCTGGCTGATCAGGTCCTGTCGGAAAAGCTCCGGATCGAGGTCGGAACACCCCTGCTCTATCTGGATGAACTGGCTTATGATATCGAGGGCGACGTCGTCATGTACTGTCAGGAATACTATAAAGACGATGTGATGGAGCATAAAATCCTTCGCAAAAAAGTTTAGTAAAAACTGGCCGTCCACCTTTTTTTCTTGTCATGGCATTCCTCTTTGGTTTGACCTCTTTTAGCCAAGTAGAGTAAACTTACTCCGAAAGTCGCCCTTTCTTTTGACATAGTGAATACTGTGAAGAAGGAAGGACGGAGTAATGAGGGGTTAACCGTGATTCAATCATTCGCTGCCATGAGTGAAGGTGTGCGTGCCAGGGATCGACAGCGTATCGTCGTAGCGGTAGCACATGATGAAAATATCTTATTGGCGGTCGATGGGGCGACCCGTCAAGGGCTCGCAGAACCTGTCCTGATCGGCCGGAGGGATCGGATCATCCATCTGGCGGATAAGCAGGGAATCGATCTTTCCACTTCTCATCTGATCGACCAGCCGGATGACACCCTGGCTTGCCAACTTGCAGTACGAATGGCAAGGGAGGGGAAAGCCGACGCGATTATGAAGGGCCTTGTGGGGACCGCGGTACTCCTCAAGGCCATCCTGAACAAAGAAACGGGGATCAGAGACCGGGAACTGCTATCGCACATCGGTCTTTTTTTCATTTCTGAACTCCAGCGTGCCTTGCTCGTGACCGATGCCGCCATGAATATCGCGCCCGACCTTGAGGCTAAGAAACACCTGATCGATAACGCGGTCGAGGTGCTTCAGCTACTCGGGCTTGAACTGCCCAAGGTCGCTTGCGTTTGCGCGCTCGAACAGGTGAATCCAGCCATGAGGGCAACGGTAGAGGCCGCCGAACTTGTCCGGCTGAACCGTCAGGGGATTATTGAAGATTGCCTGGTAGGCGGCCCCCTGGCCCTGGACAACGCGCTCTTTGTCGAAGCGGCGCGTCATAAAGGCATCACCGACACGGTCGCAGGTCAGGCTGACATTCTGCTTATGCCCAATATTGAGGCTGGGAATGTCTTCTACAAATCATTGACCTTCCTTTGCAAATCATCGGGCGCGGGGCTGGTTGTCGGAGCTCAAGTGCCTGTCATCGTCACTTCACGAAGTGATAACCATGAGACTAAACTTAACTCAATGATTCTGGCTCTCTACCTGGCTGCCATGAGAAAGGATAAGTACTGATGAGGTTGTTGGTCATTAATCCGGGGTCTACGTCGACCAAATTCGGTGTTTTCGAGCAGGCACAGGAGATCTTTTCCCAGACAATCCGTCATGGTTCTGAATTCGATTCCTGTCCCGACCTGACCAGCCAGAGTCCGTTACGGGAGCAACTGGTCTGCCAGGCCTTGGAGACCCGGGGGATTGATCCCGCAGGTTTCGACGCGATCGTTGGTAGAGGCGGCCTCCTGCATCCGCTGGAGGGCGGTGTCTACCTGGTCAACCAAGCCATGATCGAGGATCTTGCCAGTTGTCGTTACGGTACTCATGCCAGCAACCTGGGCGGCCTGATCGCGGCGGAGATCGCCAGTCGTTACGGACTTAAAGCTTACGTTGCTGACCCCGTGATCGTGGATGAAATGGATTCTTTAGCCAGAATTTCGGGCTGGCCGGGCATGGAACGGCGATCGGTCTTCCACGCATTGAACCAGAAGGCCGTGGCGCGGCGGTATGCCACCGAACAGGGCCGCGCTTATGAGCAGCTCAACCTGATTATCGCCCACCTGGGTGGGGGTATCTCTGTTGGTGCCCATAAGAATGGACGTGTCGTCGACGTCAACAACGCCCTGGGTGGTGACGGCCCTTATTCACCGGAACGATCGGGTGGCCTTCCCCTCTTCTCCGTTATGGATCTGTGTTTCTCGGGTCAATACCAGCTTGATCAACTGAAGAAAATGTTTGTTGGCCAGGGCGGCCTGGCCGCTTATCTTGGAACAACTGACGCGGTATCGATCGATCAGCGTATCGCAAAAGGTGACAAGGACGCCCGTCTGATCCTTGAGGGGATGGCCTACCAGGTGGCAAAGGAGATCGGTTCCGCCGCCACCGTTCTGGAAGGCGCCGTTGACGCCATTATCCTGACCGGGGGCCTGGCCTACGATCGATATGTGGTCGATTGGGTGACCCGGCGGGTCCGTTTCATCGCGCCCGTGATTGTCTATCCGGGTGAAGACGAGTTGCCTGCCCTGGCGCAAACGGTTGGCAAGGCACTTGCGGGCCACATGGCAATTAAGACCTACAAGAAAGAAAATCCTGATGATCCAACTGCCTGAACAAACGATTACGATCATTTCCGGTCATTACGGAACGGGAAAAACGGAATTCGCCGTCAATCTGGCGATCACCATGGCTCGCCATGGAAGGAAAACGGCTCTGGTTGATCTTGATATCGTCAATCCATATTTCCGGTCTGCTGAACGGAGAGCCGAGCTGGAACGCCATCAGGTCACTGTGCATGTCACATCACAGGGAGGAAAAGCTGATACCCCCTCGCTCCCCGCTTCGATCATGTCAATCTTCATTGACCCGGATCTGCAGACGGTGGTTGATCTGGGGGGAGATCCCGTAGGAGCCCGTGTGCTCGGCTATTATAAACCCCAGCTTGACGAAACACCTCACGACTTCTGGTTTCTTGTCAACCGTAACCGACCCGAGAACGCCAGCCTTGAAAAAATAATTGCCTACCTTGAACAAACAGAGAAAACCAGCAAACAAAAGGTGACAGGCATCGTTAACAATACACATCTGGGCCGTGAAACCAGCGTGGAGGATATTCTGCGAGGAGATGCCATGGCAGCAGAACTTGCCGGTCGATTGGGTCTGCCCCTGATTTACACGGTGGGTGAAAGAAAATTTGAAGCAGAAGTCAAGGGCAGGTTGAAAGGCTCTTTTTTCCCCATTGATCTTTACATGGTCAAGCCCTGGGAGCTGAGCGAAACAAAGGGAGGACAGTTTGCATGGCTGGAAACGTAACGTTCCGGCAGGACAGATGTAAAGGGTGTGGACTTTGCGTCCACGTCTGTCCCGTCAAGATCATTTTTCTGGACCAGGAGGTGACCAACCGCAAAGGTTATCACCCCGCTACCATCGTCGAGATGGACAAGTGCATCGCCTGCGCCAATTGCGCCAGGATGTGCCCCGACTCCATCATCACGGTTGAGCGTTTATAGGAGGTGCCCCGATGGCTAAAGAATTATGGAAGGGCAATGAGGCAATCGCGGAAGCGGCGATCCGCGCAGGTTGCAGGTGTTATTTCGGCTACCCCATCACCCCTCAGAGCGAAATACCCGAATACATGGCGCTTCACATGGCTGACGCAGGAGGGGTTTTCCTGCAATCCGAGTCGGAGATCGCCGCCATCAACATGGTTTACGGTGCTTCGGGCGCGGGCGCGCGCGTCATGACCTCATCCTCATCACCGGGGATAAGCCTGAAACAAGAAGGTATTTCCTACATGTGCGGCGCGGAGCTTCCCGCCGTGATTGTCAATGTCATGCGGGGTGGACCTGGACTCGGTACCATTCAGCCGGCCCAGGGCGATTATTTCCAGGCCACGCGGGGCGGAGGCAATGGCGATTACCGTTTGATTGTGCTGGCACCCGCCACCATTCAAGAGGTAGTCGATCTCATGCAGGAAGCCTTCGACCTTGCTGACCAATATCGGATCCCGGTGATGATGCTGCTTGACGGCATGATCGGTCAGATGATGGAACCCGTCGAATGGACCCACACGCCGGCTTCGAACCTGCCTGAAAAAACCTGGGCCACAACCGGCACCCAGGGCAAGCGACCGCCCAACATCATCAACTCGCTCTTTATCGACCCTGACGAATGCAACCGTCATAACCAGCGTCTGGCGGAAAAATATAAGCGAATCACTGAGAATGAGATCAAATATAGTGTGTCCGATCTGGAAGAAGCGGAAGTCCTTTTCGTAGCCTACGGCACCCCCTCCAGACTGGCCCGGGCAGCCGCCAGGTTGCTGGGTGAGGAGGGAATTAAGGCCGGTGTCTTCCGGCCCATCTCCGTATGGCCTTATCCCTACGAGGCGCTCCATGAGGCAGCATCCCGTCAAAGCGTCCAGGTAGTTGTCACGGTCGAAATGAGCATGGGCCAGATGGTTGATGATGTCAGAATCGCCGTCAACGGTGTGAAACCAGTCTCTTTCGTCGGCCAGGCAGGCGGAGTCATCC
>JAAZFK010000086.1 GCA_012511735.1 Clostridiaceae bacterium
ACAACAATATTGACGACCTGTTTTGTAATCATGCTTGGCATCTCCTTTAAATTCGGATCATTTATATAAAGTATTTAGATAAATAATTTATATAAAGATATTTAATTAATTGACAGTATAGGCAAGTCTTCTCTCGCCTGTCAAGCAGTCAAAGGCTGGACAAATGTACGAAGATCGAGGGAAATCAGTCAAAAAAACACGTAAAAAAAGGGGCTCGCGCCCCTTTCAAAGACTATTTGTCAGTGCTCAAGCCCGGTTGAGCCAGCGTTCGAATTTTTCCAGGGCCTTGGCGATCACCTTCTGAGCCGATTCCGCCGAATGGATCTTGGTCATGGCCGTCCCCTTGCCCTCCAGTTCCTTATAGACACTGAAGAAGTGCTGCATCTCGGTCAGCATGTGCTCAGGCAGGTCTTCCAGTTCCGTCCAGCTCCTCATCTGCGGGTCTTCAAAGGGAATGGCGATGATCTTCTCGTCTTCCTTGTTGTCATCGATCATGGAAAAGGCTCCGATGGGGTAGCACTCGACCAGGCAAAGCGGAGCCAGGCTCTCCGTCGACAGGACCAGAACGTCCAGGGCGTCGCCGTCCTCCGACAGGGTCCGGGGAATGAAGCCGTAGTTGGCCGGATAATGGGTCGAGGTATAAAGAATCCGGTCCAGGCGAAGCATGCCGATCCGGTCATCGTACTCATATTTCTGCTTACTGCCGCGAGGGATCTCGATGACAGCGTAAAAACGATCTTTCTTAATCCAATCCTCCGGGATTGACGTCCAACGAAGCATTCAACCCACCTTCCTTTCGCTCATTTGCATGCTGTCATGGTAACAGAAAAGAAGCCCATCTTCCTAGTGGCTTATTCCTTGGCCTTGAAGTTGTACAGCGGCTTCAAGTGGTGAAGGACGACCACCGTGTCCCCGATCTGTTCCAGGAGTTCCTCCATGGGCTTGTAGGCCTCGGGGCTCTCGTCCAGGGTATCCCGGCTGACCGAGGTGGTGTAAATGCCATCCATCAGCTGATGCAAAGTACGAAGCGACAAGGTTTTTCGCGCCTGGGTCCTGGACATGGTTCGGCCGGCCCCGTGAGGCGCGGACTGGTTCCAGTCATCATTGCCCAGCCCCCGGCAGAGCAGGGAGCCGTCTCTCATGTTCATGGGAATCAGGACCAGTTCACCTTTCCTGGCGGAGATGGCGCCTTTTCTCAGGATCATGGAATCCAGATCAATGTAGTTGTGGATGGTGGTCAGCTCCATGTCGTAGTCCAGTCCCATCCCCTCCACCAATTCATCGATCATGGCCTTGCGGTTGAGTTCGGCGAAGCGCTGGATCAGTTTCATGTCGTGCAGGTAATCCTGGTAGGGCCTGCCCTCCAGGTAGGCCAGATCCCGGGGCAGGTGGGGATTCAGCTTGGACGCCAACCGCTGGTAATAAAGGGCTACCTGGAGCCCCAGATTTCGGGAGCCCGAATGGACCACCAGATAAAGCCGCCCCTCCTCATCACGATTGACTTCGATGAAGTGGTTGCCGCCGCCCAAACTGCCAAGCGATAGATCCGCCCGATCCATGCGGAGTTGGCGGTCATTCTTGCCGCCTTCCCGGCACTTGAGCTGTTTTAAATCAATTTTGGCCAGATAGGGATGGGGCCGTTTGCGGATGGCGAAGCCGGAAGGAATCCTGCTTCGGACCTGCCAGTCCAGGGCTTTGAAATCGATTTTATCCTGCTTGAGCCTGATGGTCTCCATGCCGCAGCCGATGTCGACACCCACCATGTTGGGCACCACCTTGTCGGTGATGGTCATGGTGGTTCCGATGGTACTCCCCGCCCCCGCGTGGACGTCGGGCATGACCCGGATTTTACTGCCCTTGGTAAAGGGCTGGTCACACAGGGTCTTAATCTGGGCACGGGCGGTCGCCTCAATTTCTCTGGCGAACACTTTTGCCTGGTTGTATTGGCCCTGAATTA
>JAAZFK010000087.1 GCA_012511735.1 Clostridiaceae bacterium
CCTTGCCGGCCAGCCGTCGGGAGAGCTCGCGGGCCAGGGATTTGTAACTGTTGGCCCCGCGCGAACGCTTGTCGTATTCGAAGATGGTGTTGCCGTAACTGGGGGCTTCACTCAGTCTCACATTGCGAGGGATTCCCGTCTCCAGAAAATCGTGGCGGAAGTACCAGGCCACCTCATCGCGAACCTGTTTTGACAGTTGGGTCCTGGTATCAAACATGGTGATAAAAACACCCGCCAGCCGGAGAGCGGGATTGTAGGACCGCTTGACCAGACTCAGGGTGGTCATCAGCTGCATCAGTCCTTCCAGCGCGTAGTATTCTGCCTGAACCGGAATCAGCACCGCGTCGGACGCGGTCAGGGCGTTGACGGTTAACAGTCCCAGGGATGGCGGACAGTCGATCAGGATAAAATCGTAGCGGTCCCGGACGGTTGCAAGGGCGGCCGCCAACCGACGCTCCCGGCCACTCACAGCGACCAGTTCAACTTCAGCGCCGGCCAGATTCATGTTGGAGGGTAAAAGATCGAAGCGCGGACGGGCGTTCACGATGGCTTGACCGGGATCTGCCGGCTCGCCGATCAGGAGATCGTAAACAGAAAGCGTCAGGGCCTTCTTGTCGACGCCCACACCGGAGGTTGAATTCCCCTGCGGGTCGGCGTCCACCAGGAGAACCCGCTTGTTTTGGCCGGCCAGGGCAGCTGCCAGGTTCACGCAGCTGGTGGTTTTCCCCACGCCGCCTTTCTGATTGGCGACAGCAATTACAATCCCCATAAGTCATCCGTTCTTCAAGAGCTTGCCGATCGTTCTTGCAAACCATCAACGCGTCAATTGTATCATGATTCGCCGGCAGGTCCCGGGAAAAAGATGAGCTTTCAGGCCAGCAAATGCTCCAGGTGATGGCCAGGGGTCGCGTATGAGGTGACGAAACGGCAGACCTTTCGACCCTCTTCTTCACGCGAAATCCGTTCAAATACAGTGCGCTTGGCGAAGAAGTTTTCCTGGTCGGAATCGAGCAGGACAAAGAGTTGATTGGTCTCAGGTGGCGCGTGAAATTCAAGGCCCCTCGCCCGGAACAGATCTGCCAGCTCCCGCGCCCGTTCATTCTGGTAGCGGCCGATGTCCCAATACAGCCGATTGCGGAAAAGAGCGGCAAACTGAACACCCAGCAGTCTGCCCTTGGCCAGCATGCCGCCACGCTGCTTCATGAGGGACCGGAAGTCTTTGTCCAGGGAGGGCTGGTTGATGACCAGCGCCTCTCCAAAGAGCGCCCCGCACTTGGTGCCTCCAATGGTAAATACATCGCAGCGCCCGGCGGTGGCCGCCAGATCCAGTCCGGTCAATTCTTCTGCCGCCAGGGCTGAGGCCAGCCGGGCCCCGTCAATATAAAGCGTCAAACCGCGACGCAAGGCGAGGGCTCTGATCGCCTCCAGTTCTTCCTTGCGATAAAGGGTCCCCAGTTCGGTGGGTTGGGACAGGTAGATCATCCCCGGCTGGACTGTGTGTTCAGCTGTCGGATCCTCATCGTAATCCCGGCAGAACCGATCGATCGTTTCCGCGTCAATCCGCCCGTCCCTGGAGGGCAGGGCAAGCACCTTGTGGCCGGTCGCTTCGATGGCACCTGCTTCGTGGACGTTGATGTGGCCGGTATCGGCTGACAGGATGCCCTGCCAGGGCTTGAGTGCGCCGGCCGCGACAATCAGGTTGGCCTGGGTCCCTCCCACCAGAAAATGGACGGCCGCATGAGGGGCCCGGCAGGCGCTCCTGATCAGTTGTACCGCTTGACGGCAGTGGTCATCCAAACCGTAACCCGTCGTCGTCTCCTGATTGGTGTCGGTCAGCGCCTGGAGCAGGACAGGGTGACAACCGGCATTGTAGTCGTTTTCATAGGAAATCCGCTTCTGCTTCATCTGTTTGTAGGCCTCCTCTGTCAACAAAAATTCCAGGGTCGCTTCCGACGAAGGCAGCTCCCTTCTGCGGGCGAAGGTTCGGGAGAAGGTGAATCCAGCTTTCTCCATGACCCGTCTGCTTTGGTGATTGGACGCCCCGCAGCAACAGATCAGCAGGGTCGCCTGTGTGTAACGGAAAAGGTGGCCGACCAGGGCGGACACCGCCTCTGTCATCAAGCCCCTTCCCCAGTAGTCTTTATTCAAGGCATAGCCAATTTCCTTGGCGTAAGCGCCCTGCCAAGGTTCAGGCAGGGTGTGAGGAACGGGGTGGGTGCCAAGGGATCCGATGACCTTTTGGTCTTCTTTATGGACGACGGCCAGGACTTCCTGCGCGGCCATGAACTGTTTGAGAATGGTCCGGGTTTCCTGGATTGTCTTGTGGTGGGGCCAGCCCGCCATTTCACCTACGCCCG
>JAAZFK010000088.1 GCA_012511735.1 Clostridiaceae bacterium
CCGTCGGTACCTTTCATCCGCGCCAGCCTTGATTTTCTTTCGGCCCGGGCTACTTGGTGTTTCCAGTCGCTTGACGATTCTTTTTTAGCCATGTGTCTACCTTCTTTATTGTCGGTGCGATGCCGCCCTATTTTGGTTCACGCGATTGAAAGTGTAGCATAAACACCCCGAATGAGAAACCTGTCTGACGCGCTAAACCGGCTTCACAAAACGGATCTTGTCCGGCAGTTCACCGGCCTGTTCAATCCAGAAGCTGGGGCTCAGCCTGTCAATTTCTTCCCGGTTCATGGCGGTCCAGCCAACTGCCGCAAAATGGCAACCCGCGCTTATGGCGCTTTCCAGGTCACGGGTCGTATCTCCTACATAAAGAACCTGGTCAGGCCGTGTGATTCCAAGACGCTCCATGGCCAGGAGAAGGGGTTCGGGATGAGGTTTGTGCCTGAGCGTATCCTCCGCGCAGATGGCTACATCAAACAAGTCCGAAAGATCAAAGGCGTCCAGGCAGACCTGCATGCCGTCGCAGCGGCGGGCGGTCACGATTCCGGTATAAAAACCACGGGAGCGGAGCACTTCCAACATGTGCAACATACCGTCAAAAAGGGCGCTGTGGCTGGCAGTCCGGGGAACGCTCCAGTCAATGTACTCGGCCATCAGCTCGTCCCCGTGTTCACCATAGCGGCTGAAGGTCGTCAGCAAAGGTTCTCCGATGGTTGCCAGAATCTCCTGCTCGGTCGGCGCCCAACCCATGATCTTGTTGAAGGCGTACTGGTGTGAAGCCAGGATCAGGGGGATGGTGTTGATCAAGGTGCCGTCCATATCAAAGAGGACAGCTGAAAGATCAAGCTTATCTGGATTCTTATCAGTCATCACTATAATCAGCCTCCGGTGCTGTCCGGGTTACTCTGACACGGACAATCCGGTTGTCAGAAACCGCCAGCACATGAAAAGTCAGTGAGCGGTAGGACACGACAGGTCGCTCATCTTCCGCTGGAATTCTGTCGAGCAAATCAATCACCAGCCCCGCTACGGTGTCGTACTCATCATCATCAAGCGGAACTCCAGTCACTCTTGCCAGTTTATCGACCGGGTAGCTTCCTTCCACCAGCCAGTTGCCTGGCGCGATCTCGATCATCTCCTGTTCCGCTTCGTCGTATTCATCTTCGATGTTGCCTACGATTTGCTCAATCAGATCTTCAATGGTCAGCAGACCGGCCGTACCGCCATATTCGTCGATCACAATGGCCATCTGGATGTGATTTTGCTGCATGTCCCGAAAAAGATCGCTGATATTTCTTGTTTCGGGGGTGAACCAGGCAGGCCTCATGATTTCTGACAGGGTGAAGCCCTTTTTGCCACGTGTCTGCTCCCGGTAAAAGAGCAAATCCTTGACATGCAGGACGCCCACAATATTATCGACAGTGCCTTCGAAAACAGGGAAACGGGTGTACTTGGTGTCATAGAGGAAAGCCATGGTCTCCTCGATCCCCGCGCCGGCCGGCAGCGCCTCAATGTCGGTGCGATGCGTCATCACTTCCCCCGCGATCTTGTCGTCAAACTCAAAAAGGTTGGCGATCAGCTCACGGTTGTCATCCTCGATGGCTCCGACCGCGTGCCCCGCCTCAAGCATTTGCAAAAATTCCTCCTCGGTCGGTGCCGGTTGGGGGATGGCGATATCGCGCAGGCGCAAAAGCCGCATGATGCCGCTGCTGATTGAGTGAAGCAGCAGATCCGCAAGACTGGCGAGCAGGATCAGGGGGGATAGAAAATACCAGCTCCATCTGGCCAGGCTTCCCGCTCTCGCACCCGATGTCCGCTGGGGAATGGCAAGGCCGAACAATAGGAGGAGAAAAAGGAAAATGGCGGAATAGATCCAGGTCAGCCAGCCCGCCATGCCCGATGCCGTCCATTGAATCATGGCGGGAATGGTCAGGAGGCTGCCCCAATAGAGATAGGCGGCGCCGGCAAAAATCTGGGCAATCGTAATCCGACGGTTGAAAACAGCCGGATCCTGCAGGCAGCGATGGAAGATGCTTTGGCGCTCCCCGACCAAACGGTCCGTCTGTTCCTCCCGCTCCCGCGGGAGCAGACAGACTGCCTTGCGAAAGCCGGTCAGCATGCCAAACAAAACCAGCAGGAGAAAAGAAATAAAGATAGCCGCGCCTGTGGATATACCCGCCTCCCCGGGCGCTGCCTGCAGTAGTGACGTGGTCATGCAGCTAAACATTCTTGTCTGCTCTTTGGATTGTCCTTCCCCTTATCCCTTGCCGCTTTTAAAGAAAAGAAAAGATCAGTCATAAGGAGGCCGATCTTTTCCATCAAGGCCTGTGGTCCGGTTCCGGCACCGCAGGCCTGTCTCTTATGTCTAGTCTTCTTCCTGCGCCGCCGCGATAATCTTGTCCGAGATGTTCTGCGGTACCTGTTCATAGCGGATGAAGTCAATGGTAAACCAGCCTCGTCCCTGTGTCATGGATTTGAGGTCGGTCGC
>JAAZFK010000089.1 GCA_012511735.1 Clostridiaceae bacterium
ATGATCGATGAGGAACAGCTCGGAAGCATCGGCCGTGCGGTCGAGCGCTGCCTGGCGGGCAAAAAACTTGACGACATCACGCTGGTCACCATATCTTCAGCAGCTGAAGAGTCGGATCTGCCGGAGGCCCTGGTCAACCAGGTCCTCTATGAAGCCTACGTGGCTATTAAACAAACGGAGAAGATTGAAATCTTCATGGATGGCCGGCACCACCTGCTCAGACAGCCCGAATTCCGGGATCTGGATCGTGCCAACCGATTCTATCGCGCGGTGCATCAGGAGCAGATGGTGGCGGGATACATGATGGAGATGAAGCAGGAACAGGAAGGACAGCTGGCCGAGGGCTGTGACTGGGACCTTGATTGTCTGGAGTCATTGGAAGGGGAGGGGGATACCGCCCTGTCAGTTCCTCAGACCAAACCCTCCTACATGGTTCGCATCGGGCAGGAGATCGCGCTCGAGGGCATGGAAGATATGTCTTTTATTACAACAACCTACAGGATCGGGCGCCAGATCTCGGGACAGATCGGCGTGATCGGGCCCAAGAGGATGGAATACGGCAAGATTATTTCTCAGATCAGTTTTGTCAACAAAGCCCTGATGGAAGCTGCCGGAGAACATTACGGACGCCAGGATGGGGACGATTAAGCTTCCGTCCATAAAACAGAAACAAGCAGAGGGACAGCGATGAGCGATCGAAAAGAAAAACAAAAGAAACATGAACCCACTCCGCCGGAGCCGGCAGAAACGCTCGAAATGACCGGGAACGGGGAGCGTGAGCAGGAAGCGGAGGAGAAGTTGCCGGAAGATGAGCTGAGGGAGCTGAACGACCGCTACCTTCGCGTTTGCGCTGATTTCGACAACTTCAGGAGGCGGACACGTCAGGACAGGGCGGCAGGTTATGAGGAGGGTATCATTGATACCGTTCGCGCGCTGTTACCGGTCGTCGACAGCATTGACGGCGCCATCAAAGCGGCCGCGGATTGCGCGACCGGGGAGACCCGTGAGTACGCCGAGGGGGTAGTTTTGATTGCCCAGCAACTGGAGGAGGTCCTCAACAAACTGGGAGTGACTGAGATTGACGGCGAGGGAAGTGAATTCAATCCCAACGTCCATCAGGTAGTGATACACGGCCAGGACGAGGATCAGCCCGAAAATCATGTGGTCGAGGTCTATCAGAAAGGTTACCGCAAGGGAGACCGGGTGATCAGACACAGCATGGTCCGGGTCGTGAACTGAGTTTTCGGCATCGACAAGACAACCAAGCGTTCCGGCTTACCGCGCCGGTACGGAACATACAGGAAAAAGGCGTGGAACCATTGAATCAGCTGATGAAAAGAGGAAAAGAAGATGAGCAAGATAATAGGTATTGATTTAGGGACAACCAACTCGGTGGTGTCGGTCATGGAAGGCGGCGAGCCGGTTGTTATCACCAACGCGGAAGGCAGCCGTACGACGCCGTCGGTGGTCGCCTTCACCAACACGGGCGAACGGTTGGTCGGCCAGATCGCCAAGAACCAGGCCCAGAAGAACCCAGACCGGACCATCATGTCGATCAAGCGTGAGATGGGGACGGACCACAAGAACGACATTGACGGTAAGTCTTACACACCCCCTGAGATTTCTGCCATGATTTTGCAGAAATTGAAGCATGACGCGGAAGCCTATCTGGGTGAGACCGTCACGCACGCGGTCGTTACGGTGCCGGCCTACTTCTCAGACTCGCAGCGCCAGGCGACCAAGGACGCCGGCAAGATCGCGGGCCTGACCGTTGACCGGATCATCAATGAGCCGACAGCGGCCTCCCTGGCCTATGGTCTGGACAAGGAACATGATCAGAAGATCGTCATCTTTGACCTGGGCGGCGGGACCTTCGACGTATCCATCCTGGAGATCGGTGATGGCGTGTTTGAGGTGAAGTCGACCTCAGGCAATACCCGTCTGGGCGGTGATGATTTTGACAGCAAGATCGTTGACTGGATGCTGGATACCATGAAAAAAGAACAGGGTGTGGAGCTTTCAACGGATAGACTGGCCATGCAAAGACTGCGGGAAGCGGCGGAAAAAGCCAAAGTGGAGCTGTCCAACGTGTTGACCGCTTCCATTAACCTGCCTTTTATTACCGCGGATCAGGACGGCCCCAAACACCTGGATCTGACCTTGTCACGCGCCAAGTTTGAGGACATGACAGCGGATCTGGTTGAGAAAACCAAGGGCCCCCTCAGCGCGGCCATGTCGGATGCCGGACTTAAGCCGGAAGACATCGACAAGATCCTGCTGGTAGGCGGCTCGACCCGTATTCCGGCAGTCCAGGAGATGGTCCAGAAGTATTTTGGCAAGGATCCGTTCAAGGGCATCAACCCCGATGAGTGTGTCGCCATGGGCGCCGCCATCCAGGCGGGTATCCTGTCCGGTGACATCGACGACATGGTCCTGATCGACGTGACCCCCTTGTCACTTGGTATTGAGACTCTGGGTGGCGTCATGACCCGCATGATCGACCGCAACACCCGGATCCCCACCAGCAAGAAGAGGATTTTCTCGACGGCGGCGGACGGGCAGACCCAGGTCGAGGTTCACGTGCTCCAGGGTGAGCGCGAGATGGCAGCCGGCAATAAGTCCCTGGGACGCTTTATCCTTGACGGGATCGCGCCTGCGCCCCGCGGTATCCCCCAGGTTGAGGTCAGCTTTGATATAGACGCCAACGGCATTGTCAACGTCTCGGCCATCGATAAGGGGACCAACCGGACCCAGCACATCACCATCACCGCCTCGTCCAACCTGTCGGACGCTGACATCGACCAGGCGGTCAAGGATGCCGAGCGCTTCGCCGAGGAAGACCGCAAGAAAAAAGATGAGGTCGACACCAAGAACCGGGCCGAAACCTCCATCTATGAGACGGAAAAACTCATGAAGGAATCCGGCGACAAGTTTGAAGAAGCCGATAAGCAGGCCATTGAGGAGCACCTGTCCAAGCTGCGTGACAGCCACGGCAGAGGTGATCTCGACGCCATGAAAGAAGACATGGAATCACTCAGTCAGGCCGTCTATAAGGCCTCGGAGGCCATGTACCAGAAGACCCAGCAGGAGGC
>JAAZFK010000090.1 GCA_012511735.1 Clostridiaceae bacterium
GCCTTTTTCGCAGAAGCCGATTTTCTTCCATATGGTATAGTGGACAAAATTAAATATCATCTTATCGTGAGAGGTGGAGGGACTGGCCCTGAGAAACCCGGCAACCGCGGTGATGCGGCGGTGCTAATTCCTGCAGACCGGAAGGTCTGAGAGATGAGGTTTACAAGAAGCCTCCTCGGGGGCTTTTTTCGATCCCCCCTCTACAGGTAAGAAGATGGAATGGGGTGAAATATGTTTAACTCAACCAATGATTCGTGGCTTTTTACATCTGAATCGGTGACGGAGGGTCATCCTGACAAGGTTTGTGACCAGATCGCTGACGCAGTTCTTGATACCCTGATCGCTCATGATCCCTGCGCCCGGGTGGCCTGTGAGACGGTTGTGACAACCGGCCTGGTCATGGTCCTGGGGGAAATTACTACCAGCGCCTATGCGGATATTCCCATGATTGCCAGGGAGACCCTTCGCAGAATCGGCTACACCGGCAACCACACGGGTTTTGACGCCAATTCCTGTGCCGTGCTGACCTCCATTGACGAGCAATCGTCAGACATCGCCCTGGGGGTCGACTGCTCGCTTGAGACGCGGGGAAGTGAGGACCGGGATACCGGCGCCGGCGATCAGGGCATGATGTTCGGCTTTGCCAACAGTGATACCCCGGAATTCATGCCCTTGCCGATCACCCTGGCGCACCGGCTGACCCGGAGGCTGGCCGAAGCCAGGAAAAGCGGCCACGCGCCCTCTCTTTATCCGGACGGCAAATCGCAGGTCACCATCCGCTACCAGGGCGAGCGGCCTGTTCACATTGATACGGTGGTGATTTCTTCGCAGCACAGTCCTGACGCGTCCCCTGAGCAGGTACGGGAAGAGATCGAGGACGCCGTGATCTATCCCATCCTGGCGGGGGATCTTTTCGACAGTCAAACCAGGATCCTGATCAATCCGACCGGCCGTTTCGTGATCGGGGGCCCACAGGGAGATACGGGACTAACCGGACGGAAGATCATTTGTGATACGTATGGAGGGTTCGGTCACCACGGGGGAGGCGCCTTCTCAGGCAAAGACCCGACCAAGGTTGACCGGTCCGGATCCTACGCCGCGCGTTACATTGCCAAGAATCTGGTCGCTTCGGGGCTTTGCAGCCAATGCGAGGTCCAAATCGCTTACGTCATCGGGGTTGCCCAGCCCGTATCCGTGACCGTGACGAGTTTCGGGACGGGCGTGGGTGCCTCCGATGAAGCCTTGAGCGGTCTGGTCCGGCGCGTCTTTGATCTTCGTCCAGACGCCATCATTGAACGATTCGATCTGATGAAACCGATTTATGCGCAGATCAGCAATTACGGCCATTTTGGCAGGCCGGAACTGGACCTGCCCTGGGAACGACTTGACGCCGTCGAATTGCTCCTGTCAAACTGAAAGACAAGAAGCGCCTGACGGGGGTATTTTGTGACCGACAAGAACCATAACCGACAAGCGGGACTTGGAGGAGAGGCGGAATTCGAGTTTGGCGGAACCGTCTCTTTTTCGGGTCTTGTGACAAGGGTGGTATTCCGCAACGCGGATAATGGTTATACCGTCCTTGAAATCAGCCAGGATCAGGATGAGCTGACCCTGGTCGGCGTCATGCCTTATCTGGCCGCGGGGGACGAGGTTTCAGGCCGGGGGGTCTTGAGCGATCATCCTGTTTACGGTCCCCAGATCAGCGTGCGGACGGCCCGCAGGACAGTCCCCTATGGCAAAGACAAGATTGAAAAATATCTGTCATCGGGGGCGGTCAAAGGGATTGGCCCGGCCACGGCGAAAAAACTTGTTGACGCTTTTGGTGATGAGACCCTGGAAGTGATGCGGAGCCAACCCGGGCGTGTGGCCCGGATCCGTGGTGTCGGACCCAAAAAGGCCAGATCCTTCCAGACACAGCTCGAAGAGGACCGGAGTTATCAGGAACTCCTCCTCCTGCTTCTCCCTCATGGGATCGGACCCGCAAGGATTCTGAGGATCCATCGGATCCTGGGGACAGGCGCGGAGGAATTGATCCGCACCAATCCTTACCAGCTGGCCACCAAAGTGGCAGGCATCGGTTTTCTCACGGCAGACGCCATTGCCGCGGCTGTCGGCATCGCGGGTGACCACCCTGCCCGCCTTCGAGGCGCCATCCTGTTCGCCATGCAGGAAGCCCTTTTTAAAGAAGGGAACACAGTTGAACCCGCCGGTGAATTGATCCCGGCCCTGGCCGGCCGGTTGGGAGTGGACGTCACCAAGCTTGAGACGTCCCTTGCGCAACTGATCGAAGAAGGTCAGCTGGTCAGGCCGGCGGACTTGACGAGGATGGCGGACGACCCGGCTCCGCCCGCGGGCAAATGGTCACAGGCGGTCAGGGATCTGTTGGGAGGCGGAGTGCCGGAATCAGACGCAAATCAAGCGACTACCGGTCTTTCCCGTGATCTGATCGCGTTAAAAGATCTGACAGAGATCGAACAGGCACTGGCCCGCCGTGTAGTCTTGCTGTCTGACAGCAAGCTCAGTTCACGCCTTGGCCTAAACTGGCAGGAGGCCGCGGGGAAAATCAGGTCCGCTTCCCTGGCAGAGGGCTTTGAGCCCGGCGAAGAACAGGACGAAGCCCTGCTCATGGCCCTGACCCAGTCTTTTTCAATCGTGACGGGGGGACCCGGCACCGGGAAAACATCGATGGTCCGGTTGTTGACCCGGATCCTGAAAGAGCGGGGTGAGAAGATCTTCCTGGCGGCTCCGACCGGCCGCGCGGCCAGGCGCCTGTCTGAAGTGTGTGGTCTGCCCGCCCGGACACTCCACAGGCTGCTGGCGCTCCGGCCCCGGGATGATGAAGTGCCTGATGCCAGTTTCTGGCTGACGGCTGAGCCCCTGGACTGCGACACCCTGATTGTGGATGAGTGTTCCATGATCGACCTCTTTCTTTTTGCCAACCTCTTGTCCGCGGTCAAACCGGGTTGCCGCCTGGTTTTGATTGGTGACGCGGATCAATTGCCTTCAATCGGCCCGGGCCAGGTGTTGCGCGATTTGCTTCTGGCTGACGCCGTTGCCCACAAGCGTCTGACGGAGATTTACCGGCAGGAGGCGCACAAATTGATCGTGACCAATGCGCACCGGATATTAAGAGGCCTGCCGCTTGAACTTGATCAGTCCCTGGAGTCTGATTTCATCTTTATTGACAGCGCCGATGAAGAAGACATGCATGAAGGAGTCTTGAA
>JAAZFK010000091.1 GCA_012511735.1 Clostridiaceae bacterium
CGGGAGGGCCGGCTGGCCTTCCCCGCCATCGCCGTCAATGACGCCAGGTGCAAGACCTGGTTCGACAATTATTACGGGACGGGACAAAGCACGGTCGGCGCCATTATGCGCGCGACCAATCTGATGGTATCGGGCATGAAGGTGGTTATCGTCGGCTACGGCTGGGTGGGCCGGGGCATCGCCCGGATGCTCGCGGCACTGGGAGCTCACGTGATTGTGACGGAGATTGATCCGATCGCGGGGCTGCTCGCCATTATGGACGGCTTTACCCTGATGAAGATGGATCAGGCGGCCGGGACGGGAGATCTTTTTATCACGGCAACCGCGTCAATTGATGTGATCGCGTCACCTCATTTCGAGAAAATGAAGCACAATGCCATCCTTTGCAATGCCGGTCATTTCAATCGGGAGATTGACCTGATCTCGCTGGAGGCCATGGCAACGAAAGTTGAGACGGTGAGAGAGAACATCACCGCCTATACCCTGAAAGACGGCCGTGAGATTCATGTGATCGCGCATGGGGCTCTGGTCAATATCGCAGCGGCGGACGGTCACCCCGTCGAGATTATGGACATCTCTTTTTCGCTGCAGGCACTGAGCGCGGAGTATTTGACTCATCACCGGTCGATTCCGGCAGGCGTCCACGCCGTTCCGGAGTCGATCGACCGCATGGTCGCGGACATCAAGCTTGAGACCATGGGGGCCGCGCTTGATCTGGAGACGGAGGCTCAAAAGGAGTACCGCCAAAAAGACTTGATTGTTTAGAAGTAATCAGAAACAGGAGGAACCCATGAAGACACTATTAAAGAAATTTTTACTGGTCATGCTGGTGATCGCCCTGGTCGCGGGCGTCGCCTGCGCGCCGGCTGAAGAAGAACCGGATAAGCCGACAGTCACAGAGGGTGATGATGGGCCACCGGCCACTGATGCGCCGAAGCCTACGGACGCCCCTCCATCTGACGATGATGAAAAGGGACTCAAAATTGCCATTGTGACGACCTCGGGCGTGGATGACGGCTCCTTTGGCCAGGACTGTTATAACGGCATCCTGCAGTTCATTGACAAGAATCCGTCATCTACCGTCACCACGGTTAAAGAACCCGACAACGCCAAGGTTATGCAGGCGGTCGCTGACATTTTCGCTGACTTCGATGTGCTTGTGTTGCCCGGCTTTCAGTTTGCGCCCGTGGGCGTTCTGGCCATGGAGAACGAAGACATCAATGTCATCCTGGTGGACAGCGCGCCGTCCGATGAAGAAGGCAACGAACTTGAGCTTCCCAATGTCTATGGCATGCTGTTTTCCGAGCAGGAGAGCGGCTTTTTCGCCGGTGTAACCGCCGCGCTGGAAACAAAGACGGGCAAGGTCGGTTCTGTTCACGGCATGGCTTTCCCGCCAGTCGTCAACTATCAGTTCGGTTTTGAGGCCGGTGTTAAGTACGCCAATAAGCATCTGGGAACTGAAGCGGAAATCGTATCCCTGCCTTCTTACGCGGGTACGGATGTCACTGGCGCCAATGTAGGCAGCAACTATGTCGGTGATTTCGCGGATGAAGCGACCGGCAAGGTCATCGGAGCGGAGCTCTACGATATGGGATGCGACATCCTCTTTGTCGCGGCAGGCGCCTCCGGCAATGGTGTCTTCACAGCTGCCAAAGAGAGGGAAGGCGTTTACTGCATCGGCTGTGACGTCGACCAATACGACGATGGTGATCGCGGTGACGGGACCAATATCATCCTGACGTCCGCTCTGAAGGTCATGCATCTGAACGTCGACCGTCAGCTCCAGGCCATCCTGGATGGCAGTTTCACAGGCGGGAATGAAGTGCTGACGGTACAGACCGACTCGACCGGCTATGTATCCGCCTCCGGACGCCAGCAGCTGTCAGACGACACGCTGGCCACGCTGGAAGAAATCTACGCCAAAGTGAAATCAGGCGAAATCGTTCCGCCTGGCAACTTCACCGAACAGACGGTGGATGATTTCCCCGGTCTTTAGAAAAACGGGGACCATCAACCGTCAGCTATTTGACTGAACGTGAGGAGTTCCCCTTGGAGTCAAGGGGAACTCCGCTTGTATGGATTGACAGGAAGAGAGGATTGACGCATGGAGGGAACCGCCGGCCGCCCGGTCGTTGTTGAGCTGTCGGGAATTCGAAAACAGTTCCCCGGGGTATTGGCCAACGATGACATCTCGCTTCAAATTTGCCAGGGTGAGATCTTCGCCATCCTGGGCGAAAACGGGGCAGGGAAAACCACCCTGATGAATATCCTCTTCGGGCTCTACAGGCCGGATGAGGGGGAGATCCGGATCAGGGGAGAGAAGGTTGAGTTCAATTCACCCCGTGACGCGACAGCACTGCGGATCGGCATGGTCCATCAGCACTTCAAATTGGTGGAGAATTACACCGTCACTCAAAATATCATCCTGGGTCTGGAGCCCGTGAAAAGATGGCTGGGATTCTTCCCCCTGGTCAATGAAAAAGAGGCGAATTCAGAAATTGCGCGGCTTTCCGACCATTACGGCCTTAAAGTTGATCCGCGCCTGCCGGTCAGCCAGGCAAGTGTCTCGGTCCAGCAGCGGATTGAGATTTTGAAGATGCTTTACAGGAAAGCTGACATCCTGATCCTGGACGAGCCCACCGCCATGCTGGCGCCCCAGGAGATTGAACACCTGATCGGAGTCATCCACGAACTGCGTAAACATGGGAACACCGTCATTCTTATTACGCACAAGCTTGATGAGATCAAACGGCTGGCGGATCGCTGCGCCGTGCTGCGCCGCGGAAAGTTGATTGATGTCTTTGACGTCGCGACGACAGACACTGCCCAGATGGCCGCGACCATGGTGGGTCAGGCTGTCGACCTGGAAATTGACAAGCCGGATCAGCCTTTCGGTGATCCTGTTCTCGAGATCGAACACCTGACTGTCATGCAGGAGAAAAATGTCACGGCGGTCCGCGACGTCTCCTTCTCCGTCCGTTCAGGTGAAGTCGTGGCACTGGCGGGTGTCGCCGGTAACGGGCAGGTGGAGATTGTCCAGGCCATCTACGGCCAGATGAAGGTCAGCTCGGGCAGGATCACGCTCAATGGCCGTGACTTGTCGGGTCTTTCGATCCGTGCCCGGATCAGGGAAGGCATTTCCTATGTCCCGGAAGACCGCCAAAAGACCGGCCTTGTCGTTGACATGTCGCTGTCTGAGAATCTGGCACTGAAAACATATGGTCAGGCACCCTTCTCGAAAAGAAGAGTGCTGAACAAATCCGCCTTCAAGCGCCATGCCGGCAAGTTGATCGCGTCTTACGACATTCGAAGCGGTTCAGGTGAGGCCACCATCGTCCATTCCATGAGCGGCGGCAACCAGCAGAAGGCCATTGTGGCCCGCGAGATCGACCTGAACAATCAATTGATCATGTTTGTCCAGCCAACCAGGGGACTTGACATCGCCGCGCGCACCCATATCCACAGGCAGATTATGGAAGAACGGGCCAAGGGGCATGCTATTTTGTTGGTTTCCCTGGAACTTGACGAGATTATGGAACTTGCCGACACCATCGGGGTGCTCTACAACGGCGCGCTTCGCAAAATTGCGCCCGCGGATCAACTGACGGTGGAAGAAGTCGGCAAGCTGATGCTGGGGGTGGAGCTATGAAACAGGGAAAAGAATCAAAGACGCTGACCACGCGCCTGCGATCCTCACGACTGCTGATTCCTCTCGCCAGCGTCATTTTGACCTTTGCCGTCCTGATTCTGGTCTTTGTGGTGATCGGTCGCAATCCCTTCTCCGCCATTTACAGCTTTTTCCAGGGATCCGGCCTGGGTCTGAAGCCCTCTTATTCCAAGAGCAGCAGCATGCTGACGGATTTCCTTTCTTATCTGGGCATCATGTCGCCCATGCTGCTGGGCTCTCTCGGGGTGGTCGTCGGCCTGCGGGGCGGTCTGTTCAATATAGGTGTGTCCGGGCAAATGCTGACGGCGGGTTTTCTGGCGACCATTCTGGTTGGCTACTCGAAACTGCCGCCCCACCTTTCGATCCCCCTGGTTCTGCTGATCGGTCTGGCCGCCGGCGCTCTGCTGGGCGCCATGATCGGCTGGCTCAAGTACCGGTTCAATGTCCATGAAGTAGTCTCCAGCATTATGTTCAATTACATTGTCAGCTTTTTGACCGGCTACTTCATCAAGACCAAATACGTGGACCCCATCATCCGCTCTTCAAGGCAGGTGGCGGCCAACGCCAAACTTCAGCTGGTCTTCCACTCGGCTTCCGGCCTTAAACTGGTCATTCCCGTCGGTATCTTTGTCGCGGTGGCCATGGCCTTTTTGATCCGATTCTACCTTGAGCGGATGGCAGGCGGCTTTGAGATCCGTATGGTGGGCTTCAACAGGGAGGGCGCCGCCTACGCCGGAGTGCCCATCCGCAATGTAATGATCCGCACCATGCTGATTTCGGGCGCGCTGGCAGGCCTTGCGGGAGTGACTTATTACCTGGGTTACTATTCAACCATGGTACCCAAGGATCTCCCTTCGCTTGGCTATGACGCCATTGCGGTCGCCCTGCTTGGCAATCTCGGACCGGTCAGCTGTATCCTGTCGTCGGCACTCATTACCATTTTCCAAAAAGGCGCTGTTTATATGAGCTCCGCGACCGGTGTCGTGCGCGAGATCGCGTCACTGGTCACAGGAATTCTGCTCCTCTTCAGTTCGCTCGGGGTCTCCATGCGTGAACGGTCACGCCATTACGATTAACAGGGGGTAACATATGATTGACAAGATTATCATTGACGGTCTGGCCTTTTCGCTCCCCCTCTTTGCCATGGCGATCGGGGGCATCTTCAGTGAAAAGAGCGGCATCACCATGCTGGCCTTGGAAGGCATCCAGGGCTTTGGCGCTTTTTGCGGCGCTGTGGTATTCGCCTACCTGCAACCGGTGATCAGCGGGGGCACCCAGGTGATTGTCTATCCGGTTCTTTTCGCGGCCATGCTGGGAGGCATGCTCTTCGCCCTGCTTCACGCCTTCATGTCCATCCGCTTTCGACTCAATCAGGTGATCAGTGGTGTGGTCATCAATATCCTGGCCATGTCCCTGACCATCTTTTTAACCGGCCTGATCAATGAAAGTCTGACCGGTGAGCCCTCCAACAAGATCTGGCTGGGCGCGGCCCCCCGCTTCAGCATTCCCTGGATCAGCAAGGTTCCGGTTGTCGGCGCCCTCTTCCGCGATCTCTATATCTTCGCGCCCTTCATCATCGTTTTTTCGGTCATTGCGGTCATCCTGCTCTACCGGACCCGGTTCGGCCTTCGCCTTCGGGCCTGCGGCGAGAATCCGGAAAGCGTGGAGGCAGCGGGTGTCAGCGTCAAGCGGATCCGTTATTTGGCTCTGGCTCTTTGTGGTTTGCTGACCGGTCTGGGCGGCATGAATTTTGCCTTCACCTTCTCAGCCAATTTCTCGCCCACCATCTACATGGGCTATGGCTACCTGGCCATTGCCGCCCTGATCTGCGGCAACTGGGATATCCGCTGGACCTTCCTGACCTGTCTGATCTTCGGCTTCGCCCGTTCAGGCGGCTACCAGCTCATCCTCAAGCTGGGCATGTCAAGCGACCTGTCCGATCTGCTCCTGATGATTCCTTACGTGTTGA